>NZ_RZPF01000573.1:0-4364 GCF_004022735.1 Mesorhizobium sp. M7A.F.Ca.AU.001.01.1.1 | reverse complement strand
CCTTTACGCTTGGCATGCCACCAACGCTCGCCCGCTCGGCGGCAAAGACGCTCGCCGTGGCGATGCTTGCCGTGTTGGCCGGGCTGCAGGGCGGCCCGCTGCTGCTCGCCGCCGCGCTCGCCCTCAGCGCCGTTGGCGACGCATTCCTGTCGCGCGACGGTGAAAAGGCCTTCCTCGGCGGGCTGGCCAGTTTTCTTGTCGCCCACATCGTCTATGTCGCGCTGTTCCTGCGCAGCGGTGGCGGGTTGGGGGTGCTTGGCGCCGAGTCGTGGCGCGGAGCGATCGCGCTCGCTATGGCGGTGTTTGCGGCCGTCATGCTGGCGGCGCTGTGGCGGCGCGTCGGTCCCGGCCTGCGTATGCCGATCGCCGTCTATGTCGCTGCGATCCTGGCAATGGGTATCTCGGCGCTGACCACCAGCAACGTCTCCGTGATCGGCGGCGCGCTGTTGTTCATGGCATCCGACGGGCTGCTCGCCACGGAGAAATTCCTGGTGGCCGCCATCTCGCCGCACCGCGCCTGGATGCGCTTCGCCGTCTGGGCGCTGTACTACGCCGCCCAACTCGCGATCACGCTTGGGTCCCTGCTATATCCGGGCTCTTATTGAGCTACGGTTGTTTCGGCTGCCAGCCGGGTGCTGCCAGTTCGAAGGCGGCAAACTCGAAGCCCGGCGCGACGGTGCAGCCGACCAGCGTCCATTCGCCGAGGCTGCGCGCCGATTGCCACCAGCCCGCCGGCACGACGATCTGCGGCCGCTCACCGGCTGCGAGATCGATTCCAAGCACCTGCTCCACAACGGTGCTGCCTTCTTCCCACATTGCCAGTGCCAGCGGGGCGCCGGCATGGAAATGCCAGACCTCGGCGGCGTCCTTGACCCGGTGCCAGGCCGAAACCTGATGCTCCTCAAGCAGGAAATAAATGGCGGTCGAATGGCCGCGCGCGCCGCCAGTGCCATCGCGAAAGGTCTCGGCATACCAGCCGCCTTCCGGATGCGGCTTCAGCCCGAGCGTCGCGATGATTTCGGCGGAGCTGGTCATGGCGTCGACGATATCACGGGCTCTAGAAGTTGTCCTTGCGCTTGCGGATTTCGGCAAAGACCTCGGCGTCGGAAGCCTTCTCCAGCCCAAGATGCTTGCGGATCGCCGGATCGTGCCAGCGCAGGAAGGGATTGGTCGACAGTTCCTCGCCGATCGTCGTCGGCAGCGTCGGCTTGTTCTCGGCGCGCAGCTTTTCGATCCTGGCGGCGCGTTCCTTCAATGCTGAATTGGACGGGTCGACGGTCAGCGCGAAACGGGCGTTGGAGAGCGTGTATTCGTGGCCGCAATAGATGGCCGTTTCAGCTGGAAGTGCAGCCAGCTTCTTCAGCGAATCATACATTACCGGCGGCTTGCATTCGAACAGCCGCCCACAACCCAGCGCAAACAGCGTGTCGGCGGTGAACGCCACGCTCGAGGCCGGCAAATAATAGGAAACGTGGCCGGCAGTGTGGCCGGGGGTGGCGATGACTTCGATCCTTTCATCGCCAAGATGGAGAACCGAGCCGTCTTCGACGGTCTCGTCGATGCCGGGGATCTTGGCCTTTTCGGCCTCCGGGCCGACGATGCGCAGCTTGAAGCGCTCCTTCAGCGCCAGATTGGCCTCAACGTGATCCATGTGATGATGTGTGGTCAGGATCATCGTCGGCGTCCAGCCGGTGCGCTTTATCGCGGCCAAGATTGGCGCTTCCTCGGGCGCATCGATGATCGCGGTCTGGCCGCTTTTGGGGTCATGCACCAGCACGCCGAAATTGTCGCTGCGGCACATGAACTGTTCGATTTCGACCGGCATCACATCTCTCCGTTATGGCCGCAGACATAGGGCGCTTGCGGGTCGATGTCATCCCGGATGTCGAATGACATTCCCGGAATGTCGGGTCGTCGCGGCCTTTTGTTGAAACCTGGCGACATCACGGCTACATCCCTGCCATGCATTCCGACATCGTCGATCTTCGCTCGTTCTATTCGACAACGCTCGGCCGGTTCGCCGAGCGTTCGATCACCATGGCGTTGTCGTCGATATGGGCGGCCGTTCCCAACGAGCGGCTGGTTGGTCTGGGCTACACCTTGCCGTGGCTGGAGCGGTTCGGCAGCGACGCCGAGCGGGTCTTCGCCTTCATGCCGGCAACGCAAGGCGCGGTGGTGTGGCCGGCGACGGGGCCGACGGCGACGGCACTGGTCTTCGACGAGGAACTGCCGCTGGTCGATTCCTGCATCGACCGCATGCTGCTCGTCCATTCGCTCGAACATGTCGAGAACCCGCGTGAGACGCTGAACGAGATCTGGCGCGTGCTGTCGCCGGCCGGCCGGGTGGTCATCGTCGTGCCCAACCGGCGCGGTGTCTGGGCGCGCTTCGAGCACACCCCATTCGGCAACGGCCGGCCCTTTTCGCGAGGCCAGCTTACGGAACTGCTGCGCGAGGCCAATTTCACGCCCGCCGCCTGGTCCGATGCGCTGTTCTTTCCGCCATCGCGGCGCCGTTTCATGATGCGCTTCCACAATGTACTGGAGCGCGCCGGCCGGCGGCTGTGGCCGATCTTTTCCGGGGTCATCGTGGTCGAGGCGCAGAAGCGGCTCTATCAAGGCGTGCCGGTGGCGCAGCGCGCATCGCGCCGCGTCTTCGTGCCGGTGCTGTCGCCGCATGGCGCCACCCGGCTTGGCCGTCACAAAGCGGATGCCAAGCCCTTGGCTGCGCGGGTGACGGCTTCGTGATCGCGGCAAGCGTGCCTGACGTCGTTTCCCTGCCTATCTGTCGCAAGCAGACCGACAGCCCATCCGGCAGCTCATACGAACGCCTGTCAAGTTTCTCCATCCGGTTGCAGCACTGACGCAAGGACCTCGGCCATGGCTGATCAACCGGACAATGCCGCCGCCGTTCAGCCGGTTGCCGTGGCGGTCGAGGCCAGCAGCCTGCACGATCAGGTGATGACGATCCGGCGGGCGCTTGCGGGATCGCCGGTTCGCAGATGGTTGCTGTGGACATCGGTCGGCATCATGGCCGTGATCATCGCAACGTCGATCGGCCAGGTTCTGCTCAACCGCTGGAACCAGCCTTTCTACGATGCGCTTGCCCGCCGCAACATGGCGGCCTTTTTGCACCAGCTCCTCGTCTTCGCGGCCATAGCCGGGGGACTTCTGGTGCTCAATATCGGCCAGACCTGGCTCAACCAGATGATCAGGCTCAAGCTGCGCGAGGCGCTGACGCTGGATCTGATCGATCAATGGATGCGGCCGGCGCGCGCCTTCCGTCTGGCCAATGCCGGCGCCATCGGCGTCAATCCCGACCAGCGCATGCAGCAGGACGCCGCGCATCTGTCCGATCTGTCAACCGATCTCGGCGTCGGCCTGCTGCAGTCGTGCATCCTGCTCGTGTCCTTCGTCGGCGTGCTGTGGGAGCTGTCCTCGGGCTTCGTGTTCCACATCGGCGGGACCTCGCTGGCCATACCGGGCTACATGGTCTGGGCCGCCATCCTTTACGCCGGCATCGCCTCCTGGCTGAGTTGGCTGGTCGGGCGGCCGCTCATCCGCCTGAACAGCGACCGCTATACACGCGAAGCCGAGCTGCGCTCCTCGATGGTGCGCGTCAACGAGAATGTCGATGCCATCGCGTTGTATCATGGCGAGGCCGACGCCAGGCGGCGGCTCGAACTCGATCTCGGCACGGTGCTGGGCGCCATGCGGCGCATCTACACCGCCCAGATCAACCTGTCCTGGGTGACCGACACCTATGGCTGGATCACCGTCGTGGCGCCCATACTGGTTGCTTCGCCTGTCTATTTCTCAGGTGATATCAGCTTTGGCGGGCTGATGATGGCGGTCGGCGCATTCAACCAGGTCCACTCCTCCTTGCGCTGGTTCATCAACAACATCGGCAGCATTGCCGATTGGCGCGCCACGCTGATGCGCGTGGCCGATTTCCGCATCGCGCTCGATGAAACCGATGCGTTGCACGACACCGAAAAGCGCATCGCCTTCGGCCAAAACGTCAGTGGCAGCCTGACTTTCGAGAAGCTCGAAGTGGCCTCGCCGGAGGGCTGCACCAGGCTCGCCGACCCGCATGTCGAAATCCGCCCCGGCGAGCGCGTCATGATCACCGGCGATCCCGGTGCGGGCAAGACGCTGTTCTTTCGTGCCATTGCCGGCCTGTGGCCATGGGGAAGCGGCCGGATCGGCCTGCCGGCGGGAGAAACCCCCATATTCGTGCCGCGCGTGCCTTATTTTCCGGTCGGCACATTGCGCGAAGTCCTCGATCACCCGAACGGCCCCGCGCCGGCGGACGATGCCGACATTTCGGCGGTGCTGGCCGAGGTCGGTCTGGGACGGCTATCCTC
>NZ_RZPF01000572.1:0-4368 GCF_004022735.1 Mesorhizobium sp. M7A.F.Ca.AU.001.01.1.1 | reverse complement strand
GGAAAATTCAGCGCGGTGAAATTGTAATAGTCGGTCTCGATATCGGGACCTTCCGCGATGGAGAAACCGAGATCGCCGAAGATCGCGGCAATCTCGTCGATGACTTGGCTGATCGGATGGATACGGCCGCGCTCGGCCGGCGACTGCCGCACCGGCAACGTCACGTCGACCTTTTCGGCGGCGAGGCGGGCGGTGATCGCCACATCCTTGAGCTCAGCCTTGCGGGCAGTCAGCGCGTCGGTGACGCGGTTCTTGAGGCCGTTGATGGCCGGGCCTTTGATCTGGCGCTCCTCGGCGGTCATGGCGCCAAGTGTCTTCAGCATCTCGGACACGCTGCCCTTCTTACCGAAAGCAGCGATGCGCACGGCCTCGATGGCCGGCTCATCGGCGGCCGAGGCGATCTCGGCCAGAAGTGAGTTTTCAAGCGTATCCAGGCCAGTGGTTGCGTCGTTCACGGTCAAACTCGCTGCGTTGGGAGGTCGGCCTCAAAGTGAAAGTCACTCCTAAAGTGAAATCACTCCAAGGATCAGGCAAAAGAAAAACCCGCGCCAGCCGTGCCAGCGCGGGTTCCCCAAATCAGAATTGCGAATGCTTGGGAAGCGCTGGTCTTAGGCGACAGCGCTTTCAAAAGCGTTCGGCGTGGTGTTCTTCAGATATTCGAGCGCCACCTTGGCCTTGGCGACCAGGGCCGCGAAAGCCTGCGGCTCGTGGATGGCCATGTCCGACAGGATCTTGCGATCGATCTCGATGCCCGACTTGTTGAGGCCGTCGATGAAGCGGCCATAGGTCAGGCCATGCTCGTGGGTCGCGGCGTTGATGCGCTGGATCCACAGCGCGCGGAAGGAGCGCTTGCGGTTCTTGCGGTCGCGGTAAGCGTATTGCAGCGACTTTTCCACCGCCTGCTTGGCGATGCGGATGGTGTTCTTGCGGCGGCCGTAGAAGCCTTTCGCGGCTTTCAGGACCTTCTTGTGCTTGGCGTGCGAAGTGACGCCTCTTTTTACGCGTGCCATGTCATGATCTCCTTAAAAGCAATTCCAGGAAAAGTGCCTTGCGGTTTTCCGTTCGGAATTGCGTAAAACAAATGCGTGTCCGGACCGAATGCCTTAGAGGCCGTTCGGCAGAAAATTCTTGATGACCTTCTTGCCATCCGGTTCAGCCAGAACCATCGTGCCGCGGGCATTTCGAATGAACTTGTTGGAACGCTTGATCATGCCGTGACGCTTGCCGGCCGCAGCCGACAGGACTTTACCCGTACCTGTGATCTTGAACCGCTTCTTGGCGGCCGATTTGGTCTTCATCTTGGGCATTTTGCTACTCCGTATTGTTGGCGCACTATCGCGCTTCTTGTTCGCTTCAGGCCGACCAAAGCCCGAAAAGCAAATGAAACCGCCACGGCATGCCCTGCCGGGCGGTTTTCTTGAACGGCGGTGCTATACGTCAAAGACGGCCCGCGCGCAACACCTGTGGAGATGCGGCGCTGTGTCCTCGTCAGGGCAGCGTGAACCAGACCGGCAACATGCCTGACAGCTGGGCGCCGTCGATCAATTCGAAGGCCGGCAGCGCGATCAGAAACACCAGGCCGTCGAGCAGCGTGGTCAACAGCAGGCGCGGCTTGAAGTTTCCGGTATCGCCCTCCTGGTAGAGCGACAGTTTCGGGAAGAAGCGCGGCACCCGCGCCAGATAGGCCTGATACGGCGCGCCGAGCGCTTCCTTGAGGAACTTCTCCTCGCGCAGGATGACGATATGGAACGCCCCCGCGCACAAAAGCCCGAAGAGGATGATACCGGAGAACGAACCGATCTGCGCGCCGACACCGGCTGCGGCTACGGTCGAGAACACATAGAGCGGGTTGCGGGTGATCGAGTAAGGCCCGCCAGTCACCACCTCGGACGATTTGCGCCCGCCTATGTAGAGTGTCGCCCAAAGGCGGCCCACGATGCCGAGGAAAATCAGCAGCACGCCGAACATTTCGATCGTCTCGTGCACGGCTGTGTCGGGCGGAAACGTCGATTGGCCAAATAGCAATGCTGCAAACAGCACGACCACGAGAACGGCAAGCACTATGCGGCGCATATGCTGGTAATTGCCCAGCCCGCGTTTGAAGTCCACGTCCGAAACCTTGACTTCATCGACCATAGTGAATCCGATCGTCAGGAATTTTGCCGGCGATCGCAGCGTCTGAACAAGAAGAAGGCGTCCCGCCGATCGCCGGGACGCCTTGCGATGTGATTCAGGCGGATTTAAGCGCGATGGCCAAGCCTGACGTCATCGTGATCCTAGATACGCGCCGATGCAGATCTTAGCGCGGCGACAGCACCATCATCATCTGGCGGCCTTCGAGCTTCGGTTCCGCTTCGACCTTGGCAATCGTCGCCACTTCCTCGCGGACCTTGTTCAGAAGCTGCATGCCGAGTTCCATATGCGCCATCTCGCGGCCACGGAAGCGCAGCGTCAGCTTGACCTTGTCGCCTTCCTCGAAGAAGCGGCGAACCGCCTTCATCTTGGTCTCGTAGTCATGGCTGTCGATGTTCGGGCGCATCTTGATCTCCTTGATCTCGATGACCTTCTGGTTCTTGCGCGCCTCGGCCGCCTTCTTCTGGTTGGCGTATTTCAACTTGCCGAGATCAAGGATCTTGACGACGGGGGGCACCGCGTTGGGCGATATCTCGACGAGATCGAGCCCGGCCTCTTCGGCCAGCAGCAATGCGTCGTTGATGGAAACATCGCCGCGGTTCTGGCCTTCGGCGTCGATAAGCTGGACCCGGGGAACCCGGATGTCACGGTTGGAGCGCGGGCCATCCTTGGTCGGCGCCGCTGCTTTGAAAGGTCTGCGAATGGTCGTGGTCTCCTTGGCCGTTTCGTTCAGGATTTGTCAGTGTTGATGCATGGACGCGCCAATGTGGTGAGCGCGCGGGCGGAGTCAATAGCACAGCATTGACAGAAAATCACCCTGATCGCTGTCCTGCACCAAACAAAGAACATAGTGAGCACTTTTCGCCACGCCACCGACCGTGCCACAAGAATCCCGCGCCAGAAGAGGGCCTGAGGAAAAAGCCATGACCGCAACGCCCCCCGTCTTTATGGATGTCGATGGATCGCGCATCGCGGTGCGCCATACTGCTGGCTCTGCGCCCGGCATCGTCTGGCTCGGCGGCTACAAGTCGGACATGCTGGGCGCGAAGGCGCAGACGCTGTCGGACTGGGCGGCAAAAGAAGGCCGCGCCTTTCTGCGCCACGATTATTCCGGCCATGGCGAATCCGGCGGCGCCTTTGCCGACGGCACGATTTCGACATGGCTTGCACAAAGCCTTGCCGTGTTCCGGCATTTCACCAAGGGCAAACAGATCCTGGTCGGCTCCTCGATGGGCGCCTGGATCGCGCTGCGCATGGTGCAGGAATTGCGCGAGGCTGATGACAGCAACGTCGCCGGCCTGGTGCTGCTGGCGCCGGCACCGGATTTTACCGCTGAACTGATCGAACCGGTGCTGACCAAGGCGCAGAAGCGCGATCTCGCCAAAAAAGGTTTCTTCGAAGAGCCGTCGGACTATTCCACGGAACCCTACATCTACACCCGCGCCCTGATCGAGGACGGGCGCGACAACCTGACAATGACAGGCCCGATCGACACCCATTGCCCGGTGCATATCCTGCAGGGCCTGGCCGATGCGGATGTGCCGGCAAGCCATGCACTGAAGCTGGTCAGCCTGCTGCCCGCCGACGACGTGACCCTGTCGCTGATCCCTGACGGCGACCATCGCCTGTCGCGACCGCAGGATCTCGACATGCTGGTGCGGGCCGTCGATGCGATGGCGCAGAGGGGAAACTGATGCGCCTTTCCATTCCGATATCCGCCTTCGTCGCGGCGATCGTCGGCTTCGGCGGCACGCTGGCCATCGTCATCGCCGCCGCCAACGCAGTCGGCGCGACGCAGATCGAGACGGCAAGCTGGGTGACGACGATCTGCCTGGCCATGGCGATCGAGAGCCTGTGGCTGTCATGGCGCACGAAAATGCCAGTCATCACCGCCTGGTCGACGCCGGGCCTGGCGCTGATCGCGGCATCGAGCGGCTTTTCGATGGGTGAGGCCGTCGCCGCCTTCATCGTCACCGGCGTCCTTCTGATCGCCACCGGGCTGTTTCGGCCCCTGACGAAGCTGATCTCGAGAATACCGCCTTCCGTCGCCTCGGGCATGCTGGCCGGTATCGTCGTCACCTTCGCGCTCAATGCGGTGAAGACCATTCCCATCGACCCGTGGCTGATCCTGCCGCTGATTGCAGCCTTCTTCGTCATCCGCCTGTTCAACCCGGCGCTGTCGGTGCTGGCGGTGCTGATCGGCGGCGGCCTCCCCGCTTTCCTCACCGGCCGTGT
>NZ_RZPF01000571.1:0-4369 GCF_004022735.1 Mesorhizobium sp. M7A.F.Ca.AU.001.01.1.1 | reverse complement strand
GCCATGACAAGGCCCGGAAATCCGCCGCCTGAGCCGATATCCACCCAGCGTGTGGCTTGGGGCTCTATGCGCGCGAGCTGCGCGCTGTCCAATATATGACGCTGCCAGACGTCGCCCGAGGTCGATTGCGCCACCAGATTGATGCTGCGATTCCACTTCTGGAACATCTGCTCGAACGCCACCAGCCGATCGAATGTTTCACGTGAAACCGGGCCTGCCGTGTCCTGCAGGCTCGCTAGGGTCATAGAACTCACGCAACATCCTTTTGCAGGCGCTGGGCGCTCTCCGCGTGACGGACATGCGCGACAATGATCGCCAGCGCCGCCGGCGTCATGCCTTCCATGCGCTGGGCATCGGCGATGGAGCGCGGCCGCCGCGCCTGCATCTTCTGCTTCAACTCGTTCGACAGACCCGGCACTCCGGCGAAATCGACCGTCTCGGGGATCAGCCGGCTCTCTTCATGCCGGATCTGCGCCACATCCGTCTTCTGGCGATCGAGATAGACTGAATATTTCGCCTCTGTTTCGAGGCGCTCCGCCGTCTTGCCGTCGATCGCCGCGAATCGCGAATCGATACGACCCAGCCAGGCCACGTCGACGTCGGGATAGGACAGCAATTCATAACCGGACCGGCGCACGCCGTCCCGGTTGATTTCCAGCCCATGACGCGCCGCCTCGTTGGGCGTCATTGTGAGCAACTTCGCCAGCTCCCGCGCTTCATCAAGATTCTGCATGACATCCCCGTAGCGTCGCATTCGCTGCGCCGAGGCGATGCCAAGCTTCGCAGCCACGGGCGTCAGCCGCTCATCGGCATTGTCGGCGCGTAGCGACAGCCGGAACTCGGCCCGCGACGTGAACATCCGGTAGGGCTCCGCAATGCCCCGGCTGGTCAAATCATCGACCATGACGCCGATATAGGCCTCGGTGCGGCTGAGCACGATCTGCTCGCTGCCCGCCGCCCGCCGCGCCGCATTGAGGCCGGCAAGCAAGCCTTGCCCGGCCGCTTCTTCATAGCCGGTCGTGCCGTTGATTTGCCCGGCGAGGAACAGGCCACTGACGCGCTTCGTCTCCAGCGTCTGATGCAGCTCGCGCGGATCGACATGATCATATTCGATGGCATAGCCGGGCTGCAGCATGACGGCTCGCTCCAGCCCCGGAATGGTTTTCAAGATGTCGAGCTGCACATCCTCGGGCAGCGAGGTCGAAATGCCATTGGGATAGACGGTGTCGTCGTCCAGGCCTTCCGGCTCCAGAAAAATCTGGTGCCCGTCCCTGTCCCCGAACTTGACGATCTTGTCCTCGATCGACGGGCAATAGCGCGGCCCAACGCCTTCGATCGATCCGGAATACATGGCCGAGCGACCGAGATTGGCGCGTATCAACTCATGCGTCGCGGTCGTCGTCCGCGTAATGCCGCAATCGATCTGCGGCGTGGTGATACGGTCGGTCATCAGCGAGAACGGCACCGGATCCGCATCCGCCGCCTGGCTTTCCAGCGACGCCCAGTCGATGGTCCGGCCATCGAGCCGCGGCGGCGTCCCGGTCTTCAGCCGTCCAAGCTTGAAGCCGGCGCGGTCCATCGTTGCCGACAGGCCGAGGCTCGCCTGCTCGTTCATGCGGCCGGCGACGATCTTCTTCTCGCCGATATGGATAAGCCCGCGCAGAAAAGTTCCGGTCGTCAGGACGACCGCGCCACAGACCAGGCGCCGGCCGTCGGCTAGGAGAACCGCCGTGATCTGCCCGTCGGCGATCTCGAAGTCCAGAACCTCGCCTTCGACCACGTCGAGATCGTTCTGCTGCCGAATCGCTTCCTGCATGGCAAGGCGATAGAGCTTTCTGTCGGCCTGCGTACGCGGGCCGCGCACCGCAGGGCCTTTGCGGCGGTTGAGCAGGCGGAACTGTATGCCGGCCGCATCCGCCACGCGGCCCATGAGGCCGTCCATGGCATCGATCTCGCGCACCAGGTGGCCCTTGCCGAGCCCGCCGATCGCGGGGTTGCACGACATGACGCCGATCGTGTCGAAACGCAGCGTCACCAGCGCCGTCCTGGCGCCGGCGCGCGCGGCAGCGCTGGCCGCCTCGCAACCCGCGTGGCCGCCGCCCACCACAACCACATCATAGCGATTGGTCATTTCCAAACGTCCTGGACTCAGAAGAATGAGGGACACATGTCCCTGCGGAGCGACGCTGTCAAGAAAACTCCGCGACAAGTTTCACGTGAAACAGCCGCGCCGCTAGTCAGCCCAGTGTTTCACGTGAGTCATCGGGCCGCCTGACACGTTTCACGTGAGTCATGCAGGCGGCGCAGCGCGGTGGTGGCCCAGATGAAGCCTACCCGCCTTCGGGGTTCGTCGAAAATCACGAAGCCATGCAGCAAAGCAACATACGATCTAAAGGGAGCTCACGCCGCAGCGACCCTGTTTCACGTGAGTCATTTCCCGATGCAGAACTGCGAGAAGATCACGTCCAGCATGTCCTCGACGTCGATGGCGCCGACGATTCGGCCGAGGCGATCGGCGGCGAGCCGCAACTCCTCCGCGCGCAACTCCTGCTCGTTCATCCGGCCGTCAGTGGCGCGATGCAGATGGCGGTTGGTCTCGCCAAGCAATTCGACGTGGCGAAGGCGCGACGGCAGGACATCGCCGACGCTGCCGGCTGACTCCGACGCGCGCCGGCCAATCTCCGCCAGCAATTCCTCCACGCCGGTCCCCTCCTCCACCGAGATGACAAGATCATAGTCGGCGGTCGCGTCGGGCACTGCACGGCCGTCGATCAGATCAAGCTTGGTGCCGACAAGCAGGGTGGGCGCCACGGTCGGCAGCTCACCGACATCCCTTGGTTTCGCCATGTCGTGAAGCAACAGCAAGAGATCGGCGCCATGCGCCTTGGCCCTCGCCTTCTCGATGCCGATCGCCTCGACCTTCCCCGGCGCATCGCGCAACCCGGCCGTATCCGTAAGCCGGACACGCAGCCCCTGAACATCAAGTGTCACTTCAAGCAGGTCGCGGGTCGTGCCTGGTTCATCCGTTACTATAGCGGCATCGCGCCGCGCCAGGGCGTTGAACAGACTCGACTTACCGGCGTTGGGGGCACCGAGGATGACGACCTCAAAGCCGTCGCGAATGATCTCGGCGGCGCGAAATCCGGCGATGTGCCGGTCGATCTCGTCGATCATCGTTCTGACATCAGACCAGACCGCATCCGAAACGGAACCAGGGACGTCTTCCTCGTCGGCGAAATCGATCTCGGCCTCGATCATGGCGCGGGCATGGATCAGCCTGCGGCGCCAGCCGAGATAGAGTTCGCTCTGTACGCCGTCGGCATTCTGCACCGCGAAGCGCCGCTGCGCCTCCGTCTCGGCATTGACGAGATCCGCCAGCGCCTCGGTCTCGACCAGGTCTACCTTGCCGTTCAGAAAGGCGCGACGCGTGAATTCGCCCGGTTCCGCGTGCCTGACGCCGTCAAACCCGGTCATCGTCTCCAGCATTTTTGCCACAACGGCACGGCCGCCATGAACGTGGAATTCCGCGACGTCCTCGCCGGTGAAACTGGCCGGACCGGGAAAGAACACGACCAGCCCGGTGTCGAGCACGGCTCCATCGGGTGCCCGCATCTTGCGCAGAGCCGCCGCGCGGTCCTTAACCATAGCCCCAGCAATCGTTTCGACGACGAATCGAGTCTGTGGGCCGGAAATTCGGATGACGGCGACGCCGGCAGGCAGCCGGCCGCTCGACAGCGCTACGATGGAATCGCCTGAAATCATTTGCCCGCTCTACTGAACCGCCCTAGCTTCACGCCTATCAGCCAATCGCACCCGAGTTTGCCCAGTGACGCTGCCCGCGCAAAACCTGCTTGCCGAAGAAGCCAGCCCCTATCTGCAGCAGCACAGCGGCAATCCCGTCCACTGGCGGGCCTGGTCGCCGGCTTCGCTCGAAGAGGCGAAAGCGCTGGATAGGCCGATCCTGCTCTCGGTCGGCTATGCCGCCTGCCATTGGTGCCATGTCATGGCGCATGAAAGCTTCGAAAACGATGGCATCGCCGCCGTCATGAACCGTCTGTTCGTCAATATCAAGGTCGACCGCGAGGAGCGCCCGGACATCGACCAGATCTATATGGCGGCGCTGTCCTCGATGGGCGAGCAGGGCGGCTGGCCGCTGACCATGTTCCTGACCCCGGACGGCAAGCCGTTCTGGGGCGGCACCTATTTTCCGCGCGAGCCGCGCTACGGCCGCCCCGGCTTCATCCAGGTGATGGAGGCGGTGGACAAGGCGTGGCGGGAGAAGCGGGCGAGCCTCAACCAGAGCGCCGACGGCCTGACGACGCATGTCGAGGCGAGGCTCGCCGGTTCGCATGCCAGAACCGTGCTCGAC
>NZ_RZPF01000056.1:0-14531 GCF_004022735.1 Mesorhizobium sp. M7A.F.Ca.AU.001.01.1.1 | reverse complement strand
GAACGACTGGGCAGGCTTCCAGCGCCGGCTGGAAGCCTGCCCAGTCGTTCTTGGCGCGCAGGCCGCGCCACAGCTGCTCGCAACGCATGCGCGCGGTCGTCTGGCGTTCGACGAATTCGACCGGCAGGCAGGTCAGGTTGGTGTATTGCCGCCGCAGTTCCGAGACGGCGGCGCGCTGCTCCTCCCCCAGCGCTTCCTGTTCGGCCGCGGCGATCCAGTCTGCTATCTCGGGCGCCGTTGCCCTGGTGTGATACATGCCGGCCAGTGCCGACATCGCCTCGGCACGCTTCTCGCCGCCGCCGACGGCCATGTGCGTGGCCTCATCGGCACCGAGGATGGCCAGCGCATGCTCGAGCGCTTCGAGCTTGTGACCGAGGTCGTCGAGTTTCTGAAAGGACATGGCGACTTCCGTGATTGGGACGGCGCGAAAAGACACCAACGCAAAAGCGTTGGCAACCCTCGGATGCCGTCCGGCAAATGCACCTTGCGCAGGCGAGGCCGCGCATGAAATGCTGCCGGCAACACATCAAGGGGGAAAAAATGATCGGCAACATCCTGGTCGGGCTGGTGGCCTTGATCCATGCCTACATCGTCTATCTGGAGATGGTGCTGTGGGACACGCCGCGCGGGCACAAGGCTTTCAACCTGACCCCGGAATTCGCCAGTGCCTCGAAAGTGCTCGCGGCCAATCAGGGACTTTATAACGGGTTCCTCGCCGCCGGGTTGATCTGGGGGCTATACCTTGGTGCGGCCGGGTTCCAGGTCAAGGTCTTCTTTCTGGCTTGCGTGGCCATTGCCGGCCTCTATGGCGCGGCAACGGTCGGGCGCAAGATCCTGTTCATCCAGACCGTGCCGGCGGTGATCGCCCTGATCGCGGTATTGCTCGGCTGGTAAAAAGGACGCCCGCGGGATCGCTCTCGAAGGCGCCAGGCGGTTCCTTCCTCTTGGACCGTTTCGGGCGCTATGGCCTCAGCCGTTCGGGTAATTGCCGCCGTCGGCGCCGTCGCCGATCATGAAGCCGCTGCCGGTGTCGATCATCAGCCGCTGGTCGACATTGTCGAGACGGCGCAGCAGATCATGGTATTGCGCGGCCGGTATCCTGCCGTGATCGGAGGCGGCGACTTTCTCTGCCGCCTGACTGATGTGGGCCGTGCGCATTTCCAGGCGTTCCGCCACAGCCGGGGTGATGTTGTTGGCCTGTCTTGCGTCCACGATGCCCTGCCGGACGCCCTGCACCTGTTGGATAAGCGCCTCGACACGCGGGCCAGTCATATCGGTTGGATCGGTCGCGTCGAGAGCGCCCTTGTGATGGCCCGCGGCATAGGCGCCGGCAAGCGGAACGGCGATGAGGAGCGCCGTGAGTGTTGCAGTTCTAAGCGAGGTCTTGGGAGTGAAAGAGCGCATCACGCGTCTCCTCTTGTAGAGGGAGGCGGCGGTTGTCCGCCTGCCTTCCAGCCTTGGGCCGTCCGGTTCCGTCGCGTCGCGATGAGGGGGGATTCATCGCCGGCGGTTCTCGGCCCGGGCGGCAGGCTAGGACCGCCCTGCGACAATGTGTAATTAAAAAAAGATAATCTTTTCAGGCCTTGCCCGCCTCCATCTGCGCCCTAGGGTTGAACCGGCGAACAAGTTCGCGTGATTTTCGATCAACGTTCGGTGAGCTTCAGTTCAATACGGCGGTTCTTGTTGCGCGCCTCTTCGGTGTCGGCGGGATCGAGCGGCTGGAACTCACCGAAGCCTGCCGCGACCAGGCGGTTGGCCGGCACGCCGTTCTCGATCAGAAATTTCACCACCGAGGTCGAACGCGCCGTCGACAGTTCCCAATTGTCGCGGTAGCGGCCGGTGCCGGAGAGCGGCTTGTTGTCGGTATGGCCGTCGACGCGCAGCACCCAGTTGATCTCGGGCGGGATTTCCTTCTGCAACTCGATGATGGCGTCGGCGAGTTTCTTCATCTCGACCTTGCCGGCATCGTTGATCACCTCGGAGCCCGTTGGGAACAGCACTTCCGACTGGAAGACGAAGCGGTCGCCGACGATGCGGATGTTCTCGCGGTCGGCGAGGATTTCGCGCAAACGGCCGAAGAAGTCGGAGCGGTAGCGGTTCAACTCCTGCACGCGCTGCGCCAGCGCGACGTTGAGGCGGCGGCCGAGATCGGCGATCTTGGTGTTGGAATCGCGGTCGCGGATTTCGGAGACGTTGAGCGCATCCTCGAGCGCGCCGATCTGCTTGCGCAGCGCCGCGATCTGCTGGTTGAGTATCTCGACCTGGCTCAGCGCCTGCTGGCTGATCTGGCGCTGGCTGTCGAGTTCGCCGCCGAGCGCCGCTGCACGCTGATTGGCGGCGTCGCCGGCACCGGCACCTTGCGCCAGCAATCGTTCGAGCCGGCTCTTTTCCGCTTGCGCGGCCGACAGCGACGCCTGCAGATTGGCCAGGGAATCATCCTTGTCCTGCGCCGTCGAGCGCTCCAGCGCCAGCAGTTGGGTCAGTTCGTTGATCTGCGAGTTGAGGCGCGAGAGCGCCGTATCCTTGCCGGAGATTTCGCGTCCCAGCAGGAACTGCGCCAGCACGAAGACCGTGAGCAGAAACATGATCGCCAAAAGCAGCGTCGACAGCGCGTCGACGAAGCCCGGCCAGTAGTCGATGCGGCGATCGGTGCGCCGGCCCCTGGCGAGCGCCACTTCAGTGCACTCCGGGCTTCTTCAGGGCATCGGCGATCTTTTCCAGCGTGTTGCGCATCGCCTTCTGCTCGTCGGACTGGGCCTCGACCCAGTCGCGCATGATCTGCTGTTCCGAGCGCATATTCTTGACCAGGCCGGAAATGCCGTCGGCGAGATTGGCCATGGCGGTGGCGACGCGCGGGTTGGAGCCGCCGCCATTCTCCTGCATCGAGCGCAGCCGTTCCGACAGCACCCGGATCTCGTCGGAGGATTCGGTTTTGGCCGGGTCGGCGACGACGATGTCCGACGACAGGTCGGTGACCGAGGAAAGCCAGTTTTCCAGTTCGGTGTAGAAGCGCGTCTGGGCGCGGCCGGCCTGCAGGTCGAGGAAGCCGAGCACCAGCGAGCCGGAGAGGCCGAACAGCGAGGACGAGAAGGCGGTGCCCATGCCGGCCAGCGGCGCCGAAAGCCCCTGCTTCAGGGAATCGAGCACCGCGGCGGCGTCACCGGTGCCGGGATCGAGCGATTCGATGGTTTCGCGGATCGAGCCGATGGTGTTCAACAGTCCCCAGAAGGTGCCGAGCAGGCCGAGGAACACCAGCAGGCCGACGAGATAGCGCGAGGTGTCGCGGCTTTCGTCGAGGCGCGTGGCGATGGAATCGAGCATGGTGCGCATCGAACTGGTCGAGAAGGCCATCGCCGAGGAACGGCCGATCATCGCCTTCATCGGCGCCAGCAGCACCGGTTCGGTCGTCTCCGAGCCGGCACGGAAGGAGTTGACCCAGCGCACTTCGCGAAACAGTCGCCCAACCTGGGCGAAGGCCAAAAGGATGCCGACCACCAGCACGCCGACGATCAGGCCATTGAGGCCGGGATTGCTGCCAAAGGCGGTTGAGATCTGTCGGGTGAGGATGGCGGCGATGAAGGCGACGATGACCAGGAAGATCACCATGGTCAGCAGAAAGACCTGCGGGCTCGATAATTTATGCGGGTCGTAGATCAGGACATCAGAACGTCTGCCCATGCCGAAGGATCTGAGAAAAGCCATCCGTGCCCCGTTTCCGATGCCGCCGCCGATCACGTAAACCGCGACTCTAAACGGAATTGTGACCAAATTGAATGGCGCTTGGCAATATTGCCGCGTCGATAGTGTCAGAGGCGATTGATGACCAGACAGTCGACCATGGCGGCCAGATGCAGGCTGGCGCCGGTGACGACGAAACCGTGCCACAGCGCATTGTGGAAGCGCAGCCCCTTCCAGGCGAAGAAGATGACGCCGCAGGAGTAGACGATGCCGCCGGCAACGATCAGCGCTATCGATGTCGTCGGTAGCGTCTGGACAAGCGGCTTGACCAGGATGATGCCGCTCCAGCCAATGGCGAGATAGAAGCCGATCGCCAGCCGGTCGAAACGGCCGGGAAAGAACACCTTGACGGCAATGCCCAGCGCTGCCGCGGTCCAGACCAGCACGATCATCCAGCGCGCCAGCGGCGAGCCTTCGAGCTGCGCCAGGAAAGGCGTATAGGTCGCGGCGATCAGCAGATAGATCGCGGCGTGGTCGAAACGCCGCAACACCCATTTTGCCGGCGACGAGACCGGCCACAGATTGTAGGTCATCGACACCGAGAGCACGGTGAGCAGCGAAACCACGTAGAAGGCGGCGGCGATGTATTCGCCGGGTCCGACACGAAACGCCGCCAGCGCCAGCAGCGCGGAACCGGCCGATATCGCCAGCACGATGCCGACCGCGTGGACGATACCGTCAGCGATCATCTCGGCACGCGAATAGTGCCAGCGTCCGATGAACGGGATATCGGGGTAGGGTTCGTTGTCTCTCACTAAGCCGGGTTCCTGCGCCGCGCCCTCCAATCTGGGCGCTCGCCGGGCAGTATTTCAAGCTTCCGTTGCGGTTTTGCGACTGCGGCGCATCAGCGCGGCGGTTTGTCGGCGCGGCTTGCCTGTCAACGAGAGGAGAGCGGCTTCTTCACGACCTTGAGCAAAGCGCGCTGGATGATCTCGTTGCCGGCGACGACCGAACCGTTGTCGAGCATGTCCTGGCCGCCATCCATGTCGGAGACGAAGCCGCCCGCCTCGCGGATCAAAAGCAGCCCGGCGGCGATATCCCAGGCAGACAGGCCGGTTTCCCAGAAGCCATCCATGCGGCCGGCAGCGACATAGGCGAGATCGAGCGATGCGGAGCCGAGGCGGCGGACGCCGGAAACCTCGGCCATGACGTTGCGCAGCTCGACGAGGAAATTGCCGTGGTGGCCGCGGCCGAGATGCGGCATGCCGCAGCCGATGACCGTGTCGACCAGCTTGATGCGGCCGGCGACGCGCAAGCGGCGGTCGTTCATGAAGGCGCCGCCGCCGCGTTCGCAGGTGTAGAGTTCGTCCATCGCCGGATTGTAGATGACGCCGGCGACGATCTGGCCCTGGCGCTCCAGCGCGATCGAAACGGCAAAGAGCGGAATGCCGTGCAGGAAATTGGTGGTGCCGTCGAGCGGGTCGACGATCCAGCGATGCTGGCCGTCGTCGCCTTCGACCACGCCGCGCTCCTCCATCAGGAAGGAATAGCCGGGCCGTGCCTTGGACAGTTCGGCGAAGACGATGTCCTCGGCCTTGCGGTCGGCCTGGCTGACATAGTCGCCGGGGCCCTTCATCGAGACCTGCAGGTTCTGCACTTCGCCGAAGTCGCGCGACAGCGAGCGGCCGGCCTTCATTGCGGCCTGGACCATGACGTTGAGAAGGGCTGAGCGTGCCATAGTGCTTTTTCCCGGTGCTGCGCTTTAAATTCTGCCTCGATGCATGTCGGTGACCCGGAACCGGGCCACTGTTGGGGGACATGCGTCAGTCGGCGCGGCGCACGTAAGTGATTTCGTTGGTGTCGACGATGATGCGTTCGCCGGCGCCGATGAAGGGCGGCACCAGGACGCGGATGCCGTTCTCCAGGATCGCCGGCTTGTAGGACGATGCCGCCGTCTGGCCCTTCACCACCGGGTCGGCCTCGGTGATGGTCAGCGTCACATAGTCGGGCAGCGAAATGCCGATCGGCCGCTCTTCGTAGAGTTGGACCGTTACCATCATGCCGTCCTGCAGGAAGGCGGCGCGATCGCCGACGAAGTCCTTGTTCAATTCGAGCTGCTCGTAGCTCTGGGTGTCCATGAACACCAGGGCGTCTTCCTGCGCGTAGAGGAAGGAAAAATCCTTCAGGTCGAGCCGGATCTGTTCGACCGTCTCGGCCGAGCGGAAGCGCTCGTTGAGCTTGGTGCCGTTGATGAGGTTCTTCAGTTCGACCTGATTGTAGGCGCCGCCCTTGCCAGGCTTGACGGTGTTGGTCCTGACCGCCACCCAAAGGCCGCCATCATGCTCGATGACATAGCCGGGACGGATTTCGTTGCCATTGATCTTGGCCATGATGAGATGATCCGGAATGATGCCTACGGCCACGCCGTCGGTAAGGGATATTCGCTGGGAAAGCGATTTCGGGCTCCCAAGACCACAAATCGCCAGAAGAGGCAAGGGAGCGGGCAGGTTGGTGCCAGGCGAGGGCAGCCGAGGCGACACTCGCAATGACCGCGCGGGCCGCCGTCAAGGCAGCCGGTTGGCCTTCTGCAGCGCCTGCTTGGTCTGGTCGTCGTCCAGCCCCTGCAGGAAGTCGTCCATCTGCGGATCGATGAGGCCGGCGCGGCGGGCAATGATGTACCAGGCACCGGCAAGGACCAGGTCCGGATCGGTGCCGATGCCTTGCATATAGAGCTTGGCCAGGCGGTTCTGGGCGGCAACATTGCCGCCCTCCGCCGCCTGCTTCATCCAGCCGAAGGCGGATTTCAGGTCGCGCGCACCGCCGCGGCCTTCGATCATCCAGGCGGCGAGATCGATTTGCGCGGTGTCGTAGTTCTGCCTTGCGGCCTGCGCCAGCAGGCGCCTTGCCTGGGCATCGTCGCGTGGCTTGCCGCCGACACCGTTGGCGTAGATCTGCGACATTGCATATTGCGCGTCCGCGAGGCCGGTCGCAGCGGCGCGTTCATAGTAGGAGACCGCCTTGGCCATACCGGCGTCGCCGGGGTCCTGCTGGACCAGCATCTGCGCGAAATTGAATTGCGCCAGCCGGTTGCCGGCTTCGGCTGCGGCCTGCATCAGGGCGTAGGCCTCTTTTCCATCCTTTTTGACATAGCGGCCGTCGAGCAGCATCAGCGCATACTGGAACTGCGATTCCGGCACACCCTGTTCGGCGGCCAAGGCGTACCATTTCGCCGCCTGCGCCGAATTGACCGGTACACCGAGACCTCGCGACAGGATCTCGGCCACCAGGGTCTGCGCCGCCGGGTCGCCGTTTTGCGCCCGGACCAATGCCAGATTGTAAGCTGTCTTGTAGAGGCCGCGCTGGAAGGCGCCATAGGCCGCGTCGGCGGGTTTTGCGCCGAAGCGGTCGGGATTGACGGCGTCGGCCGACGGCAGCGGCGCAGGCTCGGCCGTGGTGGCGGGCTGCGGCAACGGCTTGTCGATCGGCTTATCGGTGTGGACGCCGATTTCCGGCTTGGGCTGCGGCAAGGGGATGGTCTCCGCGGCCGCCGCCTGGACCATCAGCACCGCAAGCAGAGCCTGGAGGGGAAGCGTCGCCGATGACATTTCAGTCCTCGAAACGCGGCGCAGTCTCGTCGAGCAGCGCGTTGGCGGTGGCGACCGCTGTCCTGGGGTCGGTGCCGTCGGCGAACACGGCGCTCGACAGCGCCACGAATTCAGCGCCGGTGGCGCCCACGGCTTCGACCGAGGCGATGTCGGATCCGGCCATGACGATGCAAGGGATCTGGATCATGTCCGCCCACCATGCGCCGAGCGACAGGTTGCGCGGGTGCGGTTCGGGCTTGTTGTCGTAGCCGAAGCGGCCGAAGAAAATGTAGTCTGGCCGCGTCTCGCCAAGCTCGAGCGCGTCGTCACGCGTCTTGGCGCCTCCGGTGCCGACCATCATCTTTGCCTGGGAATGCTCGATTGTCTCGGCGAGTTCGGCCTTGGAGACTTCGACATGGATGCCGTCGGCCTGGACGCGGCCGGCTATGCGGGTGTCGCCGGCGATGATGACAGCAACGCCGGCGGCTTGCGCTGCCGGCACGATCCGTTCGGCGAAAGCCTGGAACGAGGCTTCATCCATGCCGTTCTCGGGCAGGATCAGCGAAGCGACATCGCCACCATCGAATGCCGTGACAATACGGGCCGCCGGCACGCCGGGCGGCGCGATCAGCACGATGCGACAGCGATTGGGGGGCGTTGCTTCATTCATGGTTCTTCGGGTCCCGCGTTTCGCCTATGCCGGGCGAAGATGGTTGGATTGCGGCATAGAGCAAAGTGCCCGCCTTGAACAGGCGGGCAGTCGGGATCGCGATGTTTGATCCGCCGGGCAGCCGGCGGGCCGCTTCACTTGATCGGGTGCGGGCTCGCGACGGGCGGTTTGCCCTTCCACAGCGTCCAGCCGAGATTCATGCCGGCGGCGGCGATCAGGATGGCGGTGGCGCCGACGACCTGGCTCAGATGCAGCCGATGGCCGAAGGCGACGACGTCGACCAGGATGGCGACGACGGGATAGATGAACGACAGCGATCCCTGCAGATGCGTCGGCAGCTTCTGGATGGCGCCGTACATCAGTATGTACATCAGGCCGGTGTGGACGATGCCGAGCGTCGCCAGCATGGTCCAGCTCCAGGCATCGGCTGGAAGCCGGGATAGATTGGCGAACGGCGCCAGCATGACGACGCCGACGCAGACCTGTATCAGCGCAATCAGATGCGGTGGCGTGCCCTTGAGCTTCTTGGTGACGATGGCGGCGACGGCCCAGAAGAAGGCCGCGCCCAATGCCATGACGATGCCGGTGAAATAATCCGTGCCGGCCATGCCGGCATTGGGGCCGGCATCGGGAGCCGACTGCACGATCAGCACCATGCCGGCGAAGGCGATGGTCAGCCAGGTCAGCTTGGTCAGGCTCAGCCGCTCGGCGAAGAAGAGCGCGCCGAAGCCGACCAGCATGAAGGGCTGCGTGTTGTAGACGGCGGTGGCGATCGAGATCGACGCGCGCGAGAAAGCGCTGAACAGCAAAAGCCAGTTGACGACGATGGCGACGCCGCCGAGCGCGGCGATGCCGATGATGCGCAGCGACAGCCTGTTGCGCAGCAACCCCAGCCCGGCGCAGATGATGAGCAGCGTCAGCGCGCCGAAAGCGCAACGCCAAAACACCACATCCATGATCGGCTGGCCGGACAGGACGACGAACCATCCGATCGTTCCCAGGATGGCCATTGCGGCGGACATTTCGACCGTGCCGCGTACTGTCTCGTTCACAACAAACCTCCTTATCGGTTGAGCCGCCATAATCTCATGCGGTCGCGAAGCTTTCCATCAGATTGGAAAGGGTGTATGGCCTATTGGCCTAATTATATTAGGAGAAAGCTCCAAGCTGTCGGGAAAAGGAAAAAGATGCTGGACGATCTCGACCGAAATCTCCTTGAAATCCTGATCAAGGATGCGCGGACCTCGCTGAAGGAGCTGGCCGCCCAGGTCGGGCTGTCGTCGCCAAGCGTTTCGGAGCGGCTGCGACGACTCGAGGAGCGCGGCGTCATCCGGGCGTTCACCGTCGAGATCGATCCGCTCGCGCTCGGCTATACCTTGCAGGCGATCGTGCGCATCCGGCCTCTGCCGGGCAAGCTGCACATCGTTCAGAAGCTGATCGAGGACATCCCCGAATTCGGCGAATGCGACAAGGTAACGGGCGATGACTGCTTCGTCGCCCGGCTGTTCGTACGCTCGATCGGCGATCTCGACGGGATTCTCGACCGTATCGCCGACAAGGCGGAGACAAGCACCGCCATCATCAAGGCGCAGCCGATCCGGCGGCGGCCGCCACCGCTCGACGCGGCTGCTTCTCGGGATAGGGCAAAGGTCTTGCATGCCTCCTGATCGAGCCGGGTGGAAAGCCGGTGGCCGCTTGGTTAGTGTGCCGACCAAATGAGACCGAGACTGTCATGGCGCAGAACATATACGACCGTGAGGATTTCTTCGCAGGCTACAGCCAACTCGGCCGTTCGGTCGAAGGGCTGGAGGGTGCCGCCGAGTGGCCGGCAATGCGCGCGATGCTGCCCGATGTCGGCGGCTTGAGGGTCGTCGATCTCGGCTGCGGCTTCGGCTGGTTCTGCCGCTGGGCACGCGAGCATGGGGCGGCGCAGGTGCTTGGCCTGGACCTGTCGGAGAAGATGCTTGCCCGAGCAAGGGCCGCCGGCCCGGATGCAGGGATAAGCTATGAGACGGCCGATCTCGATCGGCTCAGCCTGCCGGAAGCCAGCTTCGATCTCGTCTACAGTTCGCTCGCCTTGCACTATGTCGAGGATGTGTCGCGTCTGTTCGGGACCGTGCATCGGGCCCTGGCGCCTGGCGGGCATTTCGTCTTTTCGACGGAACATCCGATCTTCATGGCGCCGACCAAACCCGGCTGGGTGATCGATAGCGAAGGCCGAAAGACGTGGCCTGTCGACCAGTATCTGGTGGAAGGACCGCGCAGCACGGACTGGCTGGCCAAGGGCGTCGTGAAACATCACCGCACGATCGGCACCACGCTCAACGCTCTCCTGCAGGCCGGCTTCACCATCGCGCATGTCGAGGAGTTCCGTCCGACATCAGAGCAGATCGCGGCCAAACCCGAACTGGCGGAAGAGCTCGAGCGGCCGATGTTCCTGCTGGTCTCGGCGCGTCGGTAGGCACAGGCCTGCGTCGGCCCGCATGTGCAGCCGCCACGCTCATATTTGCTGTCGCTCCGCCCGACATTCTGGGCTATTCAAGCGTCGACACGCTTTCCCTCCGGACCAGTCCCCTCCCATGTCAGGCCTGCTTCTCGATCCGTGGTTCTATGCGGCCGCCATTCCGGCGGTCATTCTGGTCGGCCTGTCGAAGGGCGGCTTTGGCGGTGCCGTCGGTTTCGTCGGCGTGCCGCTGATGGCGCTGACCATGCCGCCGGTGCAGGCGGCGGCCATCCTGCTGCCGATCCTGTGCCTGATGGACATCGTCTCGGTGTGGACGTGGTGGGGCGTTTACGACCGCAAGATGCTGGTCGACATGATGCCGGGCGCCGTCATCGGCATCGGCCTTGGCTGGCTTACGGCGGCACTGGTGACCGAAGAGGCGGTGCGGCTGATCGTTGGCGCCGTCGCCATCATCTTCGTCCTGCGCTGGCTCTATCTGCAGTTCCGCCACGGCGCCGATCACGCGGCCGCGCCCAACCGCGTGGCCGCCGCCGTGTGGGGCACGGTCGCCGGCTTCACCAGCTTCGTTGCCCATGTCGGCGGTCCGCCCTTCCAGGTCTATGCCTTGCCGATCCGTCTCGATCCGAAAGTTCTGTCGGGCACCGCAGCGATCTTCTTTGCCGCCACCAACGCGCTGAAGCTGGTGCCCTATTTCGCGCTCGGCCAGTTCGACACCGCCAATCTGACGGCATCGGCGGTGCTCATGCCGCTGGCGCCGCTGTCTACCATCGCCGGAGCGTGGCTGGTGCGCCGCATGCGGCCGGAAACCTTCTATCCCTTTACCTACGCAACCGTCGCGGTCGTGGCGCTGAAGCTGCTGTGGGATGGCATTGTCGGCCTGATGTAGAAAGGCCGCCGCGCAGCCGCCCCGTCATTAGGGGTCAGGCGGCGCTTGGCACCAGACGACGGTTGCCGCCAAAAGCCAGTGTCGCGCCGACCATAACGACCAGCACCATGCCGGCAAGGATGCCGATGTCATGCACGGTCGGTTTGAGCACCATGTCCGCAATGATCACCAGCATCACCGCATAGTCGAAACGTGCCGCGCTCATCATGCGCTGGCCGATGGCAAGAACCTCTGGCGTGACGCCCTCTTTGGCGATCATTGCGCCCATGCGCTCCCCGGTCGGCTTGAAGATGAACATGCCGATCGAAAAGGTCGTGGCGTATCCCGCCAGGCCGATGAGTACCCACAAATCGGAGAAGCCGACCCAGAACCAGCACATGATGAGGCCGAAGATCAGCGTCAGCATCGACATCGGCGCAAAGAACCTGCCGCCCAGCTGACCGCTGGCGCGCATTGCCTGCAGCTTTTCCTCGATGTTGCCCGCGCGCTCGGCAAGCATGCCCAGCAGGAACAGTACGAAGCCGCCGTCGACCCACAGAATGGCGGTAGTGACGTGGAGGAATTTGACGATCGAGTACCAGTCCATGGGTTGCTCCTGCAGTGTCCGGTCAGGTTTGCGGCGGCGCCGATTTGCGCCGGCCGTCAGAGGAGCGGGCGTTTAGCGTGGCGCCTGTTTCGGAACGATGTCGCGAAAAATCCGGCTCTGTTTCAGCTTACGGCCAACGCGCGAGGTCGCAGATTGTGAACGCATTATCTGATTTTCTGCTAATGTACGAATCGTCGGGAGGGGGTTGGCGCGACATCGTCTGGATACGCTGCCGATATTAGTGCGCCAATGCCGGGAGCCCGGTGGCGACAACAATCGCCTGACGATCAACCCATTCCCGCAAGCGGGAAAAGGCAATTCGGGGGACCATTATGCAAGGGATAGCACGGAATTTCTTCACGCTGGCCATCATCTATTCGCTGTGCGGCATGGCGCTCGGCCTGTACATGGCGATCAGCCAGGATCACGGCCAGATGCCGACCCACGCCCACACGATGGTGGCCGGATGGCTGATGTCGGCGGTCTTCGCCTTCTTCTACCATTTGTTTCCGGCAATCGGGCAGAAGACGCTCGCCACAGTTCATTTCTGGCTGACGGCGGTCAGCGGCATCGGCCTGCTGATCGGCCTCTATTTCCTGCTTGCCGGCAATGCCGCGATCGAACCGCTGGTGGCGGCCTCCTCGATGGGCTTCTACGCAGCCATGCTGCTGTTCGCCTTCATCGCCTTGCCGGCGGTCTGGAAGACCGCTTGACCGAGCCTGACGCAGGAGATGCTGTGCTGTTACGGCACAGTATGGCGGCGTTCGGTCAAAAAACATCCGCACCGTTAAGGCTTCATTAAGCTTTACAGGTGTTTACTATGTCCATCCAGTGATCTGGATTCTTACCGAGTGGTTGGAGCCACTTTGTTTGACGCCTCCCTGTTAAACTCCTGAGAGCCGCCTTATCCGCGGCTCTTTTTTTGTCTCGATTTCTCTTTTTTGTCCGCACCCCAGCGGGGCCGCCCGACAGGGGTGCCGTTAACCTTCTGTTAAACATGTGCTTGCCTTCACCGGTGACGAAGCGCATTTTCAAGCTTCAGTCAGATAGGGTTCCGGGTGTATCGGCAGGGAGCCGAATCGGCCGGTTGCAAGTGCAGGGGCGTATCAATGAACGAGCCTTCGAAGGGCAGTGCGAAAACCGTCAAGCTGGCGGAACGCCGGGTTTTCTCGCAATCCTTCAAGCCGCTTTACCAGGAAGGCATGGGTCTGGTCGAACAGGCCGCCGAATATCTCGACGGCAAGGGCCGGGCCGAGGCGAAGAAGCTGTCGCGGCTGGCCGCCACGCTCTACGCGGCCGAATCGATGCGGCTGACCACCAGGCTGATGCAGGTTGCCTCCTGGCTGCTTTTGCAGCGCGCCGCCAATTCCGGCGAGATGACCCGTGACCAGGTGGCATCGGAAAAGTCCAAGGTGCGCCTCGACACCGCTTCCGCCCATGACGAAGCCGCCGGTTGGGCCGAACTGCCCGAGGATTTCCTCGACCTCGTCACCCGCTCGCTGCGCCTGCAAGCGTTGGTGCGCCGCATGGACGACGAGATCTATGGCTCCGGCGCCATGGTCGACATGCAACCGATGGCTCGCCGCCCCAACCCGGTTTCCGACCAGATCAGCCTGCTCAACACGGCTTTCGCTCGGGGTTAGACCGCGGTCCGCCTTCTGTTTCCGGTTTGTTCACATTTCGCTGGCATCGCTGTCCGCCGGAGGTAAACTCGGCAAATGGCGGAAGCGATTCGCATCATCGGTATCGATCCCGGGCTTCGGCGCACCGGCTGGGGCATCGTCGAAAGCCTCGGCAATTCGCTGCGCTTCATTGCTTCCGGCACTGTGAAATCAGACGATAAGGCCGCGCTGGCAACGCGGCTGTGCCAGCTGCATGACAGGCTTGCCGAAGTCCTGCATGCCGCCATGCCGCACGAAGCGGCGGTCGAACAGACCTTCGTCAACAAGGACGCGGTGGCAACGCTGAAGCTCGGTCAGGCACGCGGCATCGCCATGCTGGTGCCGGCGCGTGCCGGCCTCGTCGTTGCCGAATATGCGCCTAACGCAGTCAAGAAAGCGGTGATCGGCGTCGGCCATGGCGACAAGAAGCAGATCCACATGATGGTGAAGGTGCTGTTGCCGAAAGCCATTTTCGATACCGAGCATGCCGCCGACGCGCTCGCCATCGCCATCTGCCACGCGCATCACCGGCAAAGCGTGGCCTACCGGATGGCACTCGCTGGATAGAGATGTTCTTGACTTGTTCACCGGGTTGGAATAATCCTTACTTGTAAGAAAGGGGTGTTTCATGCGTGTGACGAGCAAAGGTCAAGTGACAATCCCACGGGATCTGCGGGAGACATTTGGGATTGGCGCCAACAGCGAAGTCATCTTCGGCATCGAGGGCGGCAAGATCACGATCACGCCGAAGCATGACAAGGGGCGGTTGGCCGACCGCGAAAGACTCGATCGTTTTCTTGCTGCGCTCGATCGGCTTGAGGGCAGCGGCGATCAGACAATGAATGCCGATGCCGTCATGGCTTTGACCCGGGATCGCTAATCTTGGCGACGCTTGTCGACACCAACGTGCTTGTCGATATCGCCGTGCGCGATCCCGGCTGGTCAAAGTGGTCGTGGTACAAAATGGTGTCTGCCCTCGAGCAGGGCAGCCTGGGGATGAGG
>NZ_RZPF01000570.1:0-4375 GCF_004022735.1 Mesorhizobium sp. M7A.F.Ca.AU.001.01.1.1 | reverse complement strand
GTAGCGGATGCCTGACGTCTGTAGAACGATGTCGGGAATGCATGTTCTTGCGCCGACCAAGGAATCAGCCCAGCATCCAAGGGCTGGGAGAGAAAAAGCATTTATGGCCGGACGCGGCATATCTGCGACCCGACGATCCGGCCACTGGGAAGATACGTTCCGGGAACGGGCAAGCGAAACGCTTGATGCTCGTTTGAAAGGAACGTTTCCATGTCTGCTGCCACACTCAGATCGGCCAATGCCGTTCAACCGGCTGGCCGACTTTTGTTTTCCCTGTTCGCGATCGGCGCGATGGCAATGCTGACGGCACCTGCCTTCGCGCATGACGCCACGCCCACGGCGGCAAAGCCACAAGGCTGGAGTTATCCGTTCGCATGCTGCGCCAACTATGATTGTCGCACGACCCATACAGGCGAAGTGCTGGAGAAACCCGAGGGCTATGTCATCGCCGGAACGGGTGAGGTCGTTCCAATGACCGACAAGCGTGTCAAGGACAGCCCGGACGGCGAGTTCCATTGGTGCGCGCACCAGGGGGGCCTCGACGCCGGCAGGACAATCTGCCTGTTCGTGCCGCCGCGCTCGTATTGACGATAGGAGCGCATTCCTACGTCCGCCTGATCGCGTGTGACGGGACGGGCTTGCTGAGACGCGCCTGTCGCGGTAGCGCCGGTGATGCTTGCTGACAGACAGTTGTCAGGAGCACCTCTTTATGCTGCCTTTGCCGCACAGGGTGGCGGCGACAGGAGGAGTTCGTTGATGACCATCAAGGCAAGCTGTCATTGCAAGGCGACGACGTTCGAGGTTTCGCAAGCACCGCAGACGGTGACGCAATGCACCTGTTCTTTCTGCTCGAAACGCGGCTCGCTCTGGGCCTATTACGTGCCTTCGCAATTCAAGCTCACCAGCCCGATGGAGAACGTCTCTTTCTATCGTTGGGGGTCGAAGACCGTAAAGCACGGTTTTTGCGCCACCTGCGGCTGCGGCACCTTTACCGAAACGCCGGACTGGTCGACAGGCGAGCCGGATTTCGACAATCCCAAGATCAGCGTCAACTCGCGGCTGTTCGATGATTTCGATCTCGACAAGGTCGAAGTGGTTGTCATAGACGGCAAGAACCTCTGGTAGCTTATCCAAACCATTCCGGCACGGCGATGCGGCGCCACCACCGGGTATTGGTCACTCGGGAAAAGCCGTGAACGGCGCTTTTGCCGTTCCGCTTTTCGCCGCAATTCATGGTACAAGTCGCGGGAAGGGCTGATTTGGCGCCACCGCAAGGCGTGACTTGGAGAGGGACCATCCTATGAAAAAGACTGTGCTCGTCGTCGTGGCGACGGCTGTGCTCGTGAGCGCCTGCACCACCACCGATCCGTATACAGGCGACCAGAAGATTTCCAACACGGCGGCCGGCGCCGGCCTTGGCGCCCTGGCGGGTGCCAGCCTTGGCCTGCTTGCCGGTGGCAACGACCGCCGCAACGCACTGATCGGCGCCGGCATCGGCGCGCTGGCCGGCGGCGCCATCGGCGCCACGATGGACCAGAACGAGGCCGAACTGCGCCGGCAGCTCGAGGGCACCGGTGTCAGCGTCACCCGCAGCGGCGACCAGATCATCCTCAACATGCCGTCCGACATCACCTTCAACTCGGATCAGGATGCGGTGAAGCCCGGCTTCTACCAGGTCCTGAACTCCGTCGCGCTGGTGCTGAAGAAGTTCAAGCAGACCACGGTCGACGTGTTCGGCCACACCGATTCGACCGGTGGCGACCAGCACAATTTCGATTTGTCGCAGCGTCGTGCTTTGGCGGTGGCGAACTATCTGTCCGGTCAGGGCGTGGATCAGCGGCGCTTCGCCGTCACAGGCTTCGGCAAGACACGTCCGGTCGCATCCAATGCCACAGCCGAAGGTCGGGCCCAGAACCGCCGCGTCGAGATCCAGCTGTCGCCGCTCACCTGATCCGTCCGGCAAGCGGATGCGAAACGGCCCTCATGCGGGGCCGTTTTTGTTTGAGCTGACATCGGCGCTCTGGATGGGTACGGTATAGATTTAGTTATTGCTAAAATATAGCTTTCCGGCGGCCATGGAAAGGAATAGCATCATGGCAGTCCAGCGGGGATGAGGCGGTGTAACCGGCCGCGCAATCAGCATTTTTCCGCCTCGGTCTTGCACGGCCAGATCAGAAATCTGGGAGGAATGCATGACAAGAACAGCCAGCCTTGGGCGCTGTGGCGTCCTCGTTTTAACAGGTTTGGTAGGCGCGTGGCTGAACGTTGCTTCGGCTCGGGCCGAGGACGCCAACAAGGCCGACATCGAAGCCTTGAAAAAGTCGCTCGCCAAATATGAGGATTACACCGCTGCCGTCCGCGATCTCTATCTGTCGACGGTCGGCTGCGTCTACTACAGCGGAGAAAAGATAGCGGGCGCGATGGATTACCCGAAGGGCGCCATGGGTATTCACTTCGTCAATGTCCCGAGTGTCGGCCAGAAGCTCGACCCGATGCACCCCAACGTGCTGATCTATGAACCGACCAAGAAGGGTTTGCGGCTGGTGGGCGCGGAATGGCTGGTGCCTCTGACGCCGGACATAAAGGAGCCTCCGAAGCTGTTTGGCCAAACCTTCATGGGGCCGATGGAGGGGCACTACCCTCTCATCCCGAAGGAGTTCGTCCATTACGACCTTCATGCCTGGCTCGGGGACAATCCGAACGGCATGTTCAGTCCGACGAACCCGAACGTGAAATGCTCGAAGGCCGAGTTTCCGATGCTGGAAAAACCGACCAAGATGATGCCTGGGCCGATGTAACGGGCGAACCAGGCTGGAGCTCTACCGAGAAGGCAAGCCGGATGGCTGGCTTGCCTTCGAAGCGGTCGGGATCAGACCTTGGCGACGATCCGCATGAAGGCCGGCATGTCATCGCCGAAGCCAACGGTGGAATCGTTGTCTTCCTGGTGACGTTGGCGGGCAGGGCGGCTGTTGTCTCGCTGCGGCCGGGTATCGCCGCGTTCCGGTGCGCGCTGTTCGTTGCGATCGGACGATTTGCGCTCGGTGTTTTCCGAACGGATCGCTTCCTTGCGCGAGCGCCGTTCGCCGACGTCGGCGGCTGCCGCTGCGACCTCGGCCGCCGGCTGGTCCTCGCGGACTGTTTCCGGTGCCGTGTCTTCGCTGCGCTTGGCGTGGCGTTCGCGCGGTTTGCGCTCGCCGCCCTTTTCCCTGCTGCGGTCGTCGTCCTTGCGACCGGCGCGGCGCGGTGCGCCCTTGCCACGGCGCGGAGCATCGTCCTCGCCGCCTTCGCTGGCAACCACCGTCGACAAGTCGCCGTCATGCCATTCGATCTTGTTGCCGATCAGCCGCTCGATGGCGTCGATGTATTTGGTGTCCGACTTGGTCGCGATGGTGAAGGATTTTCCGGAGCGTCCGGCGCGGCCGGTACGGCCGATACGGTGGACATAATCCTCGGCATGGATCGGCACGTCATAGTTGAAGACATGGCTGACGTCGGGGATGTCCAAGCCGCGCGCGGCGACGTCGGAAGCGACGAGGTAGCGCAGCTTGCCGTCGCGGAAATTGGCCAGCATCTGCATGCGCGCGCGCTGGTCCATGTCGCCATGCAGCGCACCGGCGTCGAAATCATACTTCAGCAGCGAGCGGAACAGTTCCGACACTTCGACCTTGCGGTTGCAGAAGATGATGGCGTTCTTCAGTTCGGCATCTTCGGCCTTGATCAGGTTGCGCAGCGTCTCGCGCTTGTCCCACGGCTTGGAGCCTGATTTGACCAGCCGCTGGGTGATGTTGGTGGCGGCGGACGCGGCCTTCGAGACCTCGACGCGCACCGGCGCATGCAGGAATTTCTCGGTCAGCTTGGTGATTTCCGGCGGCATCGTCGCCGAGAAGAACAGCGTCTGCCTGGTGAACGGGATCATCTCGCAGATGCGCTCGATGTCGGGAATGAAGCCCATGTCGAGCATGCGGTCGGCTTCGTCGATGACGAGGATCTCGACGCCATTGAGCAACAGCTTGCCGCGCTCGCGGTGATCGAGCAGGCGGCCGGGCGTCGCGATCAGCACGTCGACGCCGCGCTCCAGCTTCTTGTTCTGTTCGTCGAATGAGACACCGCCGATCAGGAGCGCGATGTTGAGCTTGTGGTTCTTGCCATATCGGATGAAATTCTCTTCGACCTGCGCGGCGAGTTCGCGCGTCGGCTCCAGGATCAGCGTGCGCGGCATACGGGCGCGGGCCCGGCCGTTTTCGAGGCGGGTCAGCATCGGCAGCACGAAGGAAGCCGTCTTGCCAGTGCCGGTCTGGGCGATGCCCAAAATATCCTTGCCGAGCAAGGCGTGCGGGATCGCACCAGCCTGGATCGGCGTCGGCTGGGTGTAGCC
>NZ_RZPF01000569.1:0-4376 GCF_004022735.1 Mesorhizobium sp. M7A.F.Ca.AU.001.01.1.1 | reverse complement strand
GGATGAAGAAGCGATCGCCGCCGCTGGCCGCACGCTGAGTCTTCCCGTCATCGTCGTCGACGACTCAGCACTTCAAGCTGCCTCGTCGGATACGCTCAGCCATTCCGATCTCTCGCAGGATGTTGCCGGCACACCATCGGTCTCCGAGGCGTCCGCCCTCGCCGTGGCCGGCACAGGCGCAAAACTGCTTGGCCCCCGCACCGTGCTCGGCCCGGTCACCTGTGCCATCGCCATCAGCGGAGATGCGCCATGACCGTTCATTTCATCGGCGCCGGTCCAGGTGCGGCCGACCTCATCACGCTGCGCGGCGCAAGGCTTTTGGCAAACTGCCCGGTTTGCCTGCATGCCGGCTCGATCGTCGCGCCCGAATTGCTGCAGCACTGCGCGCCGGGGACAAAGCTGGTCGACACCGCGCCGATGTCGCTCGACGAGATCGAGGCCGCCTATCTCGAGGCGCACAAATCAGGCCAGGATGTCGCCCGCCTGCATTCCGGCGACCTGTCGGTATGGAGCGCGGTCGCCGAACAGATCCGCCGGCTGGAAAAGCACGGCATCCCTTATACGCTGACGCCGGGCGTCCCCTCCTTCGCCGCCGCCGCCGCCGCACTTCGCCGCGAGCTGACCATTCCCGAAGTGGCGCAAAGCCTGGTGCTGACCCGCATTTCCGGGCGCGCCTCAAAAATGCCGCCCGGCGAGACGCTGGCCGGCTTCGGCCGCACCGGCGCCACGCTCGCTATTCATCTGGCCATCCACGCCATCGATCGCGTCGTCGCCGAACTGACGCCGCACTATGGCGGCGATTGCCCGGTGGCGGTCGTCTTCCGCGCTTCCTGGCCGGACGAGCGCGTGCTGACCGGCACGCTGGCGACCATCGAGGCACAGCTCGCCGCCGATCCGATGGAGCGCACGGCGATCATCTTCGTCGGCCGCTCGCTGGCGGCGCGAGGTTTTGGCGAGAGTTCATTATACGACGCCCATTATCAGCGGCGTTTTCGCGGACGGGACGGATTGTGAGCGGCAGCACCAAAAACACCGGCGAAAACGCCACGCTCGAAAAAGCCTTGTCCCGGCTGAACTTCAAGCCGCGCCAACTGGAGCCGGGCCATGTCTGGCTGGCCGGCGCCGGCCCCGGCGACCCCGGCTGCCTGACCCTGGAAGTGCTGGCGGCGCTGGCCGAGGCGGATGCGCTGGTCTACGACGCACTGGTGTCCCCTGACATTGTCGCAGTTGCGGAGAATGCCGAGCTTTTCTTTGCCGGCAAGCGCGGCGGCAAACCGTCGATGAAACAGGACGACATCACCGCCCTGCTGGTCCGGCTCGCACGCGAAGGCCGCCGCGTCGTCAGGCTGAAGGGCGGCGATCCCTATATTTTCGGCCGTGGCGGCGAAGAAGCTCTGGCGCTGGCGCGGGAAAGTATCCCGTTCCGCGTCCTGCCCGGCCTGACCTCGGGCCTCAGTGCGCTGGCCGCGACCGGCATCCCCGCCACTATGCGCGGCATCAACAAGGCGGTGATCCTGGCGACCGGCCACGCCGCCGGCACCGATGACGATCTCGACTGGGCGGCGATCGCCCGCACCGGCCAGCCTGTCGTCGTCTATATGGGCATGGCCAATCTGCCCTTGATATCAGCCGCCCTTCTCGATGGCGGGCTGGCGCCGTCGACACCGGCGGCTGTAATCGTCGCCGCGACGACGCCGCAGGAGCGGACCGTCGTCGCCACGCTCGCCACCATTGCCGAGGAAGCTGCGGCCGCCGGTCTGGCCTCGCCGGCGCTGATCGTCGTTGGCGGCATCGTTGCCATGCGCGCGGCCCTGGCGGGGCAAGCATGACGGCCCGCGCCATCATCATCGGCGCGCCGCGCTCCGGCTCCGGCAAGACCAGCGTCACCATCGGCATCCTGCGGGCGCTGACCCGGCGCGGGCTGAAGGTGCGCGGCGCCAAATCCGGCCCCGACTATATCGACCCCGGCTTCCACACCGCCGCCACGGGCCTCTCCGGTGTCAATCTGGACAGCTGGGCGATGCCGCCATCGCTGCTCAACGCCCTTGCCGCGCAAGCCGCCGATGACACCGATTTCGTCATCCTGGAAAGCGCCATGGGCCTGTTCGACGGGATACCCGCGGCTCCCGGCCGAACCGGCTCGGCGGCCGACCTGGCGCGGCTCTATGGCCTGCCGGTGCTGCTTGTGCTCGACGTCTCCGGCCAGTCGACCACGGCGGCGGCTGTCGCCAAGGGTTTTGCCACCTATGATCCTGACGTGCGCATGGCCGGTGTCGCGCTCAATCGGCTGGGCAGCGAGCGGCACCGCAAGCTGTGCAGCGAGGCCATCGAGGCGATCGGCCTGCCGGTCGTCGGCGCCATCCTGCGCGATCCCACTCTGAACCTGCCCGAGCGGCATCTCGGCCTTGTCCAGGCTGGCGAATATGACGACCTGATGGCGCATCTCGACCGGCTGGCCGACATGGCGGAAAAGTCGCTCGATCTCGATGCGATCATGGCCCTGGCGACGCCCCTCACCCCCGCGCCCGGCGGTTTCGACGACGCGCTGGCGCCGCCCGGCCAACGCATCGCGCTGGCCGAGGATGCCGCCTTCACCTTCCTCTATCCGCATGTCGCCGCCTACTGGCGCAAGGCGGGTGCGGAAATCGTCCCGTTCTCGCCGCTCGTCGACGAAGCGCCCGACGGGACCTGCGACGTTTGCTGGTTGCCGGGCGGCTATCCCGAGCTTCACGCCGGCAAGCTCGCCGCCGCCGCGACTTTCCGCGCCGGCATGGCGCGTTTCGCCGCGACGAAGCCCATCCATGGCGAGTGCGGTGGCTTCATGGTGCTCGGCGAAGCCCTGGAGGACGCGTCGGGCGAAACGCATGCGATGCTCGGCCTGCTCGGCCATGCCACCAGCTTCGCCAGGCGCAAGATGAACCTCGGCTACCGCGAGGCGCGGCTGCGTGCCGATTGTCCGCTGGGTGCACAGGCCGCGCTGATCCGGGGCCACGAATTCCACTATGCGCAGATGACGGCCACCGGCAATGACGAGCCGCTGGCCGACCTTGCCGACGGCCAGGGCAATCCGATCGGCGCCTCGGGCTACCGGCGCGGCCATGTCAGCGGCACCTTCTTCCATGCGATCGCGAGGGGCTAGAGCATGAAATTCGGGAATCTGGCCCTTTCACCACGGCAGGCCGTCGACGACATCGCGCTCTGCCTGGTCTTCTTCACCAGGCTGCCGCTGCCCGTCTTCGATTTTCGCGGCCGCAGCCTTGCCGCGGCGATCTGGGCCGCCCCCATCGCCGGTCTCGTCGTCGGCCTGATCGGCGCCATCGTTTTTGCCACGGCGGAACGGTTCGGCCTTGCCATGGGGCCGGCGGCCGCACTTGCCCTTATGGCAACCCTGCTCACCACCGGCTGCCTGCATGAGGACGGCCTGTCCGACGTCGCCGACGGTTTTGGCGGCGGCAAATCGCGCGGCCGCAAACTTGAGATCATGCGCGACAGCCGCATCGGCGCCTATGGTGCGGCGGCGCTGGCTCTGTCGCTGCTGGTCCGCTGGAGCGCGCTGTCGGAGTTCGTCGATCCCACACAGGCCCTGTTTGCCCTCCTGGCCGCACACGCGGCCTCGCGCGGCCTGCTTGGCGCCTTCATGCATCTCTTGCCTCCAGCGCGCGTCGACGGCCTCTCGGTCGACGCCGGCACCGTCTCGCAGGAAACCGCCATAGCCGGCGCCTTGCTCGGCGCGATCCCGCTTCTCTTGCTCGGGCTGGGCGGCGCCGTCTTCGCGCTGATCCTGCTTGGCCTGCTGTTTGCCGCATTCCGCGCCCTTTGCTTCAACCAGATCGAGGGCCAGACCGGCGACACGATCGGCGCCTTGCAGCAGGCAAGCGAGATCGCGGTGCTGCTCGTCGCTTCCGTAGCGCTTTCCTGATCCCTTTGGCCTGATTCTCGCGGCCTGATTCCTTTTCGGAGACTTTGCCCCCATGCCCTTCAAATCCCTTAGTGAATTGCGCGCCGCCTGCCTCGACCTGCCGGCTGGCAGCGATGCCGCGGCCAATGCGGTCGCCCGCCGCCAGGACACGCTGACCAAGCCGCAAGGCAGCCTCGGCCGGCTCGAGACCATCGCCGCGTGGCTGGCGCGCTGGCAGGGCCGCGACATGCCGAAACTCGACCGCGTCAAGGTTTTCGTCTTCGCCGGCAACCACGGCGTCACCGCGCAAGGTGTGTCGGCCTATCCCTCGGAAGTCACCGTGCAGATGGTGGCGAATTTCGCTGGCGGCGGTGCCGCCATCAACCAGCTTGCCCGCATGGCCGGCGCCGAACTCGACGTCATCCCGCTCGATCTCGACCATCCGACCGGCGACTTCACCCAAGGTCCGGCAATGGAC
>NZ_RZPF01000568.1:0-4397 GCF_004022735.1 Mesorhizobium sp. M7A.F.Ca.AU.001.01.1.1 | reverse complement strand
GTCCAGCGCCGTCCTGACTTCCGATGCGTAGGCCGCGCCGACCGACGTCAGGCGCACGGACCTCGTTCCCCGATCGAAAAGCTGGATGCCGAGCCTGTCCTCGATGTTGCGGATGGCGCGGCTGACCGCGCCATGGGTGACGTTGAGCTCACCCGCCGCCTTGGAGAAACTCAGATGCCTGGCGGCAGCCTCGAAGGCGGGCAAGGCAGTGAGGGGCGGTAGTCTGCGCGGCATGGTCCACCTGTGAGTGTTGCTCACAAATCCTGCACAAAGAGTCGTTTGTCGTCCAGCCCGGAAATGTCCAATCTATAGGGGTAGCAGCGGATATTGATCGGCTTTCCTATCTCGCCGCTGCGCTGAACGACCAGAAACAGTGTGAGCAATCGTCATGCTTGTCCCCTTGCGGACGGCGTCGGCACGCTTGCGCCTACTGAACCACAGGAGACGAACCATGAAACCGATTCTCGAATCCATCAGCGCCGCGACGAGCGGTCTTGCACTCAGAGCCTCTGCAGTCGTCGAGCGCCGCCGGATGCTGCGCCAAGTTTCACGCTTCTCGAACCATCGCTTGCACGACATCGGATTCGAGCGCGACTGGGACGGCTCCATCCTGCGCAACGGGAGGTCGATATGACCAGCACCCTGATCATCGGCGCGACGGGGCTGCTGGGCAGCGAGATGGCGAAGGCCAGCGCCCGCAATGGCGATCGCCTGCACGTTCTGGTTCGTGCGGCAACAGCCGGCGATGAAGAGCGGCTGCGCCCGCTGAAGGAGCTCGGTGCCAAAATCCACGTCGGCGATCTCGACGACTATGACAGCCTTGTCCGCGCCGCCAGTGCGGTGGACCGCGTCATCAGCTCGGTGCATGTGCATTCGGCCAGCGAGATGACGCTGGTGCGGGCGCTGAGGGATGCCGGCGTTTCCCGCTATGTGCCTTCCGCCGGCTTCGGCCTCGACTTCGCCGCCGCCGCCCCGGGCTCGATCCCGCCGCTCGATCTCAAGCGAGGCGTGTTCGACGCGATCAGGCAAGCCGATCTGCCCTACACGGTGATCTACACCAACGGCTTCTTTTCGACCTGGGTGGCGACGCTGGGCGATCTGATGCGCTTTGGCTCGTCGCCCTTGCCGCCCGATGAGGTGACGCTTTATGGCGGTGGCGATGTGCCGGCGACGTTTGTCAGCGAGAAGGACATCGCCGCCGTCACCTTGCGCGCGTTGAACGATCCCAAGGCCATCCGCAGCGAGATCCGCATCGCCCGAAACAAGATCACCCAGAACGAAATGATCGATCTGTGGCGCCGGGTGAGCGGCCGCTCGCCGCGCATCGTGCCTCAGAGTGCGGCGGAGCTTGAGGCGATGATCGCGTCAGCCCCCTGGCTTGGACTGCTGCGGGCATTCTGGATACGCGGCGAGACCGCGCTCGAGACGGCCACGCCGGAAGCCGGAGTGCTGTATCCGGAGCTGGCTTTCGAGACCATCGAGAGCGCCTTTGTTGCGATGGCGGACGCCGCTGGGCGGTAGGAACAGGAGCGCGGCGCTGAAGCTGACGTCGTCGGCGCGGCCGATGAATCCGGCTCGCGGCGTGAGCCGCCCGAGAAGGGCTGGTCTCACCCGTGCGGGCCTGTATCATGGTCATGTGAATTCCTGGGAGGAGGCTTGTGCATGCGGCTGAATCGGAATCTCTGCCAGTGGAGGGTTTGGGTCTTCATCGCCGCAATGGCGCTTTGGCCGCACGCGGCGCCGGCCGATAGCCTCACGCCCGAGCGCATCACTGCTGCCCTGTCGAAGCTCGAAGCGCTTGCCGAAGCCGCCGTCGCGGACGGTGCCGTGCCCGGGCTCGCCATCGGCGTCGTGCGCGATGACGAGGTGATCTTCCTCAAGGGTTTTGGGCATCGCGAGGCCGGCAAGCCTGAGATCGTCGACGCCGACACGGTGTTCCAGATCGCCTCCCTTTCCAAGCCGGTTTCCGCCACCGTCGTAGCGGCGTTGGTTAGCGACAGGATCGTGTCCTGGGATTCGAAGATCGCCGATCTCGATCCGGCCTTCAGGTTGGCCGATCCTTATCCGGCAAGCCAGCTCACCGTCCGTGACCTGTTTTCGCATCGCAGCGGGCTTCCAGGCACCGCCGGAGACGACCTCGAGGACATTGGCTACGACCGCGTCGAGATCCTGCATCGCCTGCGGTTCGTGCCGCCATCGTCGAGCTTTCGGGCCGGGTATTCTTACAGCAATTTCGGATTGACAGAGGGTGCCGTGGCAGCCGCGACACCGACGGGAAAGCCCTGGGAGCAGGTCGCCGAGGAGAAGCTCTACCGTCCGCTGGGCATGGCCTCCACGAGTTCCCGCCATTCGGACTTCGTCAAGCGAACCAACCGCGCCGCGCTTCACGTCAAGGTCGATGGCGCCTGGGCAGCGAGGATAGAGCGCGATCCGGATGCGCAGGCGCCCGCCGGCGGCGTCAGCTCTACGGCACGTGACCTCTCGCAATGGGTGCGCCTCATCCTCCACAACGGCGTTTATGCCGGCAAGACACTGATTGCCGCCGATGCGCTAAGCCAGACGCATGTTCCGCTGATATCGCGCGGCAACAACCCCGTCTCCGGCGGCGCATCGTTCTACGGCCTCGGCTGGAATGTCGAATTCGGCCGACACGGCCTGAGCTGGGGCCACGCCGGCGCTTTCAGCGTCGGCGCGCGTACCCTGGTGACAGTCTTCCCAAAGGAGAAGCTGGGCATAGTCATCGTCGCCAACGCCTTTCCGACTGGCCTGCCGGAGGGATTGTCCGACAGCTTCGCCGATCTCGTCTTCGACGGTAAGGTCGAGAAGGACTGGGTCAAGGCGTGGAATGATATCTATGCGGGCCTGTTCGGTCCGGTGGTCGCGGCGGCCAAGGCCGCCTACGCCGCGCCGCCGTCTCCGTCACGGCGAGCCGGGCCGGGCAGTGTCTATGCTGGCCGGTACGCCAACGACTTCATCGGCGACGCGATTGTGTCGAAAGCGGGAGACGACCTTGTACTCAAGGTGGGCCCGGCCGCCGGCCGGTCCTATTCATTGAGGCATTTCGACGGTGATCTTTTCCTGACCTTCCCCGACGCGGAGACGCCGGACAGCCCCTCGGGTGTAAGTTTCGTGGTCGGCGCTGACGGCAAGGCGTCGGCCATGACTGTAGGTTTTCTCGACGACAATCATCTCGGCACGCTGCAACGTGTGGGGGACTGACTTCCAAATCGACCGGTCCCGCCGGGAGTCAGGATGCCGGGCCGTATCGGAGCAGTTTGAAGCAATCGCCGTTGCCCGATTTCGTCTGTGCCAGCGAGGGCTTCGATCTGTCGATCCATTCCTGATGTGACCTCGCGTCGGCTTCGATCGCGTCGACCGGTGCAAGACTGACAAAGCTGCGTCCGTGGCTGAGAAGCCAGCACGCACGGCCGAGAAATCGCCTGCTGCGCTGGCGCAAGAGGTCGGCATCGTAGAAGATGTCGAGCACCTCGTGCTTGATCTTGCGCTCGGTTTCAGGATTGGCGATCGCAACCTCGATCGGCTCGCCGCCGATCGCATCCTGCAGGTCCTTGTAGTCGAGGGTGAGTTGGGTGATGGCATATTTGATCTCGCTCTCGTCGCGCACGATGTCGAACCATAGCGTCGGATCGAGCTGGTTGACGACGAACGACGACTCGAAATCGCGCGACAGGTTGAGGATGTCGAAGTCCCGGATGTCGACGTCGCGCTCAACCAGCAGGATTTCGCGGATCTGCTTGCCAAGCTCCGCTCCCTGCGCGCCGATGGCGGCGTTGGTTCCACCAAGTTCGGGACTAACGTAGGCCCCGCCGTCATCCAGCAGCGCGTCGAATTCGCCAAGTGACTCGACGAGGGGAGCGCCACGAGCGATGCGCGCCGCCAGCTTGGCCAGAACCTGCTGGAGATCCGTTTCGCGTCTGCGCTGGTCTTGGTAATTCTGCTGGAAAAAGAAGATGAACAGCGACACGCCGATGCCGATCAGGATCACGCCCAACTGCGAGAAGATGTTACGGTAGTATTCCAGCAGCTTTTCGCGATGACGCACGTCGTCGCGCACACTGTGGGCGACGCGCAGATTGACGATCAGCGACAGGATGAGCAGCCCAGTACCGACGAGGATGAGGCCGCCGATGAGCAGGTAACCATGGCCTGTGCTGAAGTCCATTCGTTTTCCCTGAAGCCCAGACTGCGCAGAATAGTGCCATTTTGGCTAAATACCTACGGATTTGCAGGCGGTGGATTTGATGGCGGCGACCACCCCAGAAGGTTGACCCGCCTGGCCATCCGGCCGATAGCTCCGCCAGAAACTGCCCCGAGAACCCTGATGACTTCAGACACGAACCTCCACGATGCACGCTCCGCCGATCCTGACACCGCCT
>NZ_RZPF01000567.1:0-4422 GCF_004022735.1 Mesorhizobium sp. M7A.F.Ca.AU.001.01.1.1 | reverse complement strand
CCCGTCGACATCGACATAGCGGTTGAGGCGGGCAACTGGCCCGACGAGGCAAGCCTGACGCGGCTGGTCGATCGGGCCGTTAAGGCGGCTTTTGCCGAAACCGGCGTGGCGGGCCGTTCCGAACTCAGTCTCGTTTTTTCCGACGACGCCCATATCCAGGTTCTCAACGCCGGCTGGCGCGGCAAGGACAAACCGACCAACGTCTTGTCTTTCCCGGCTTTTCCGTTTGCGCAGGGCGGTCCGTTGCCGCCGATGCTGGGCGACATCGTGCTGGCCGCCGAAACGGTCGCCCATGAAGCGGTACTGGAAGACAAGCCTGTCGAGAACCATATCACCCATCTCGTCATCCACGGCCTGCTGCATCTGCTGGGCTACGATCACGAGACCGAGGCCGAGGCCGAGGCGATGGAAGCCGTCGAACGCGCGGCGCTTGCAAGGCTTGCCATTCCCGACCCCTACGCGTAACTACATCTGACCAATTGACCGGACGACGATGAACGACAAACCAGAGACTGCCGCCCGCCCCGACGCCGGCAGTGCAACCAAGGCTTCCGATACGTCGGAAGAGGGATCAAGTCCGAGTACCGTTGCCTCTGGTGCTAGCAGTACCTCTGCTGCTGCCGGCACCTCTGGTGCTGCCAGCATCGGCAGCGCTGCCAGCGAGACATCGCCTGCCGGTCCCTCCCTGTTCGACCGCGTTCTTGGCCTGTTCAGGCAACGCAACGGAACCAGCCTGCGGGAGGAAATCGCCGGCGCGCTTGCCGAGACAACGAGCGATGCCGGCGCCTTCTCGCCCGGCGAACGCGCCATGCTCAACAACATCCTGCGGCTGCGCGAAGTGCGCGTCGAGGACGTCATGGTACCGCGCGCCGACATTCAAGGGGTCGAAATCACGACGACGCTCGGCGATCTGCTGGGCACCTTCGAGCAATCCGGCCATTCCCGCATGCCGGTCTATTCAGAGACCCTCGATGATCCGCGCGGCATGGTCCATATCCGTGATGTGCTGGCCCACATCACCAAGATCGCGCGCGTCAAGAAGGGCCGCTCGACCAGGAAAGCACCCGTCGCCACGGTTCTCGATCTCGCCCAGGTCGATCTCGCACGCACCATTGGCGACCTCAATCTGATCCGCCCGGTGCTGTTCGTGCCGCCGTCGATGCTCGCCTCCGACCTGATGGCTCGCATGCAGACGACGCGCACGCAAATGGCGCTGGTCATCGATGAATATGGCGGCACCGACGGCCTTGCCTCGCTGGAAGACATCGTCGAGATGGTGGTCGGCGACATCGAGGACGAGCATGACGACGACGAGCCAATGATCACCCAGAGCGGCGACGGCGTGTTCATCGTCGATGGCAAGGCCGAGATCGACGACGTCGCCAAGATGATCGGCGGGGATTTCGCCGCCGGTGAACATGGCGAATATGTCGACACCATCGGCGGCATGATTTTCAACACGCTTGGCCGTGTTCCGGCCCGCGGCGAGGTGGTGCAGGCCATACCCGGTTTCGAATTTCACGTCCTCGACGCTGATCCGCGCCGCGTCAAGCGCGTGCGCATCGTGCAGAGCCAGAAGGGTGAGCGTCGCCGGCGTGCCACGGCGCGCACCGAACAGGCGTGAGCGTTTCGCTCGCACGATGACTATCGACGACCCGTTCAAGCATCCAAGTCTGGGCTCTGGTGTTTTCTACAAGGATCCGCATGCCGCGCTGGACTGGCTCGAGGCGGCTTTCGGCTTCGAGCGCAGCATGGTGGTCAGCGATGCCGAGGGAAAGCTCATCCATGCAGAGATGCGGTTCGGCGACAGCTACATCATCGTCGATTCCGAATGGAGCGATTACGTCGCCAGCCCGGCTTCGCTCTCGGGCAAGAACACGCAGTCGATCTATGTCAGGCTGAAGGGTGGCCTGGATGCGCATTGCGAGCAGGCGCGGGCGCTCGACGCTGATATAATCCAGGAGCCGGCGGATCAGTTCTAGGGTGAGCGCCAGTATCGTGCACGCGACCCCGAGGGCCATGTCTGGACCTTCACGCAGACCATCCGTTCGGTTCAGCGCGAGGAGGCCGAGCGGCTGGGGGGCGTTCAAATCGAGGGTTGGCACCGGTAGGCAGGGCCGGAGCTGTGCATCTCAGCTAGCCCATGCGCCGTTTGGAGCGCGGAGCGCAGCCTGTTAAATCTTGTGTCCTGATTCGCGACTCGGAAGTATGCATGGAGCGCCTCACCGGCCGGATAATTCTGCTTTGGGGTTGGCGGCGTGCGCTCGTGGCGTTTCTCGCAGGCGCCCTCGCGGTGCTTGGGCAGGCGCCTTACGACTTCTTCGCCGCCTGTTTCGTCTCGTTCCCGCTGCTGGTCTGGCTGCTCGACGGCGCCACCGGCGAAGCTTCAGGCAGTCTGTTCCGGCGTCTGCGGCCGGCTTTCGCCGTCGGTTGGTGGTTCGGTTTCGGCTATTTCCTCGCCGGCCTCTGGTGGATCGGCTCGGCGCTGCTGGTCGAGGCCGACAGCTTTGCCTGGGCGCTTCCCTTCGCGGTGGTCGGCATTCCTTTCATGCTCGCCTTTTTCTACGGCTTTGCGGCAATCGTTGCCCGGCTGCTGTGGAGCAACGACATTGGCCGCATCGCCGCCCTTGCCTTCGGCTTCGGCCTGGCGGAATGGCTGCGCGATTTCCTGTTCACCGGTTTTCCCTGGAATGCCGTCGGCTACGCGGCCATGCCCGTGCCGCTGCTGATGCAGAGCGTCTCGGTGACGGGCATGATCGGCATGAACGCGCTCGCGGTGTTCGTCTTCGCACTGCCGGCACTGCTGGCGGCACGTCGGCACCTGCGCCTCGGCGCGGCACTGTTTGTCGTGCTCGTCGCTGCCCATGTCGGCTTCGGCTATATCAGGCTTGCCGCTCCCGAATCGCCAGCTTCACGCAGCCTGGATGTCCGCATTGTCCAGCCGGCCGTGGACCTGTCGGAAAAATGGGATGCCTCGGTGCGCGACCGCATCTTCGCGGTCCTGATGGGGCTCTCGGGCAAGGCGCCGGATCCAGGCCATCAAAAGCCGCAACTGATCCTGTGGCCCGAAACCTCGGTGCCGTTCCTCTTCACCGAGCGTCCGGACGCATTGACGGCGCTGGGGGATATGCTCGGACCCGGCCAGATGCTGATTGCCGGCGTCGTCCGCGAGGAAGGCGGCTCGGCCGCAAATGCCGACAGCCGCTACTACAACTCCGTGGTGGCGATCGACGACAAGGGTGAAATCACGGACGCCGTCGACAAGGTTCACCTGGTGCCGTTCGGCGAATACCTGCCTTTCGCCGATCTGCTCCAGCGTTTCGGCATCGAGCAACTGGTTGCCGGGCCGATGAGTTTCGCGGCCGGCAATGAGCGGCACGCCATCACGCTACCCGACGGCATCCGTGCGCTGCCATTTATCTGTTATGAGGTGATCTTTCCCGATCTTGTGGCAGTTGACGCTGCGTCAGCGCAGCTTATTGTGAACGTTACCAATGATGCGTGGTTCGGCGACACGCCGGGTCCGTATCAGCATTTCAGGCAGGCCCAGATCCGTGCGGTGGAAAATGGATTGCCATTGGTGCGTGCCGCCAACAACGGCATCTCGGCCGTCGTCGATCCGCGCGGGCGCATCGTCGATGCGCTTGCTATCGACGCGCGCGGCGCCATCGATGCCCACATACCGATTTCCGGACAGGCGCTCATATCTCCCGGCCAACGGCGCATTAACGGAATGCTGATCATGTTGCTGTTTGCCGTTGGGGCAGCGCTGTTGAACGTAAGGCAAAGGCTACGGGTGAATTGACAGCCAACACATTAGAAACTCATACTGTAAGTGCCTGAAAATTTCTCGAAGCCGGTGGATCGTTCTGTTGGGGCAGTTGCCTCCGGCTTTGTTTGGGCAGGAAAAAAAATAGAGAAAGCCGAAAAAATTCGGCGAGGAAAAAATGACAGAAGATAACAAGAAGAAACCGAATCCGATCGACATCCATGTTGGCAGTCGCATTCGGCTTCGCCGCAACATGCTTGGAATGAGCCAGGAAAAGCTGGGAGAAAACCTCGGCATCACATTTCAACAGATTCAGAAATATGAAAAGGGCACCAACCGCGTCGGCGCCAGCCGTCTGCAGGCGATCGCGTCCATACTCGGCGTGCCTGTCGCTTTCTTTTTTGAGGATGCGCCCGGCCAGGAGCCTGTGGCGGGCCGTGGATTTGCCGAGGACGCTTCGATGGCTTTCGCTGTCGAATTCTGCGGCAGCCCTGAAGGCCTTCAGCTCAACCGGGCCTTTGTCAAGATCGCCGACGCCAAGGTGCGCCGCAGGATCATAGACCTGGTCAAGTCCCTCTCCGCCGACGATCCCGACTGATCCTCAATCACGCCAGGACCGGCGGCGCCCCGCCGCCGGTGGCACAAGATAACGG
>NZ_RZPF01000566.1:0-4440 GCF_004022735.1 Mesorhizobium sp. M7A.F.Ca.AU.001.01.1.1 | reverse complement strand
CCGCGGCACCATTTCCGACCGCCGATGCCGAAGAGCATCAGCTTGCCGCCATCCGCCGGATGACGGTCGACGAGAGCTATGTCGCGCCCGACCAGGCCCTGGTTGCCGAAGCGCTGAAAACGGTGTGTACCATTTCGTTGCCGGCGCGCGCCTACAAACAGTTGCTGGCCGATCCGGCAGTGGCCGGGCTCAAGGAGTGGATCCCGGCGAATTTCGCCGGCCCCAACGGCAGCAAGGTGTTCGCGCGGCGTTCCGCCAAGACGCTTCGCGTCGGCATTTCCGGAGCATTCACCTATGCCGGCTTTCACGACGTCATTCTCGATCGCATCGACGATGTCGCCGCACAGGCGGCGCTCGATCGTGCCGTTTTCGCTGGCGGCTGCTCAGAGAACTCCGAAACCTCGGTCTCGGCGCTGTCCGAGGATATTCTGAAGCTCTACTATGACGACTATATCGCGCAATGGGACAGCTTCCTGCGCGACATGAGGCTCGCGCCATTGACCGATCTCATCGTCGCCAGTGAGAACCTCAAGGATCTTTCGAGCGCCGATTCCGCGCTGAAGCGCCTGCTGACGGCAGTGGTGCAAGAGACGGAGCTCACCCGTTCGGATGACGCGCCCGCCGGAGATGACAAGGCGGCAGCCAAAGGCGGCTCGAAACTGCTCGGCAAACTGGGCAAGCTTGGCAAGATAGTGAAAACAGGGGCAAAACTGTTGCCACGGGCGGGTTCGGCCAGCGAGGTGGACCTGACCGGCAATCTTGTGGCCGAACATTTCAAACCACTCAAGAGCACCATTGCCGAGGTCGATGGCCAGCCGCCGGCACTGGATGCCGCGGTCGTCGCGCTGACCGCGCTATCCAACGTGCTGCAGACGGTCACCGCGAACCCCAATCCGCAGGATGCTATCAAGAAGCAGGGCGGCCTTGCCGAACTGACGGGAGCGGTCGCCCGGCAGGCACAGATCCTGCCCGACCCTATCAGCAGTTGGCTGGGCGGGATTGCCGGCGACACCAGCAATTTGACTCAGAAGGCGGTCACTTCGGAGCTCAACGCCATCTGGCGGGCCGATATCCTGCCTTTCTGCCAGGCGGCGCTGAACGACCGCTATCCGTTCAGCGCCGAGAGCGCGGTGGACGTGAACGTACGGGATTTCGCCCGCCTCTTTGGGCCGGCCGGGCTGATCGACGGTTTCATCAACGACCATCTGATCAACTATGTCGACATGACCAGCCAGCCATGGAAATGGCGCGCCGATTTCGGCCTTGACGGTTCGGCCTTGGCGGCGTTCGAGCAGGCCAGGCACATCCGCGACGATCTATTTGCGGGCGGCAGCGGACCCGTGATGAGCTTCACGCTTGAACCGAAGGACCTGTCTCCCAACGTCACGCGCGTCACGCTCAATCTCGATGGCCAGAGCCTCGTCTACTACAACAACGCAACGCGGCCGCAACCCATGACATGGCCCGGCAAGGACGGCACGGGCGTCATCTCGCTCGCCTTCCAGCCGATCGACGGATCGCCTGAAATAATGCTCAACGAAACCGGCAGCTGGGCGTGGCTGAGGATGCTCCGCAGTGGCCGCTTCGCCAGCACTTCGCTGACCGACGTCTACAGCCTGCGTCTGGGCACGAAAGGCATGTACGCCGATTTCGAGCTCAGGGCCGCCAGCGTCGAAAATCCGTACAACCTCGAAATGTTCAAGAAGTTCACATGTCCGCCGCAGATATGAATGTGCCCGGTTTTTACGGAAAAATGCCCGCCACCGGCGATTTCGTGACGAGGCGGCTGCCGGGCGACTTTGTGCGCGCTTGGGACCGCTGGCTGGCGCAGCATCTCGTCCCGCTGATGGGCTCGAAAGCCTGGGACGAACGAATCCCACTACGTTTCATCTCAGGGCCTGCGGCATTCGGAAACGCGGCGGGGGTAATCTTGCCCTCGGCCGACCGGGTTGGACGGCGCTTTCCTCTTAGCATCGTCGCGATGATGTCCTCTGCGGACGAGACGATGACGCGTAGGGCCGACTGGTTCCGCGACATGGAAGCGCTTTGTTTTGAAACCCAGGAGACCGGGCTGACGCCGGACGCGCTCGACCAGGCGCTGCTGGTTTTTCCCTTCCCTGATCGCGACGAACGCGGGGAAGCGATCGACGGCATGGTCGTGTGGACCGCAACCTCCGACCTTTACGACGTCGATCCGGAGGAACCCACCAAAATCCTCGAATCTCTCCTTGCCGTCAGTGGGGAGATCTGTTGACCGATGTGGAATCTCTGGAACGAGACGCCATTTGCGGCCCAGGAAGCTTGGACCCGCGACGAACACGGCCACGAATGGTGGCTGATCGCGATCAAAGCATCGTTCGAACTTGACCTCGACGGTAAGCAGCAGCTTCTGAAGGATCAGGTTCCTGTTAATATGGCCCCTATCCACAGCGCTGACGCCCTGGAATTACTTGATGACGACGATCTCGTCATTGAAAAGAAGCACACCGATGTCCTTGTAGAAGGCCACGTATATGCGCCTGATCAGCGACCGAATATCGAGTCGATGGCGCGTATCAAGATAGGCAACGTGTTGGACAAGAGCGTGCGTGCGATTGGCGACCGTATTTTTATGCCGGGGCCGGTACTGGTGCGTATGAGCCGACCCGAGCCTTTCATTCGGATTCCGATTTCTTGGCGGAGAACTTTTGGCGGCACGGACACTCAGGCCTCCACGCCCGATTGGGACCGACGAAACCCCGTAGGAACCGGCTTCGCCGTCGATGCACGACATTTGATCGGCAGGACCGGCCCCAACTTCGAGTATCCTGACGCACCCTATCGCGATCACCAAAGCGGCCGGCCAGCAGGTTTCGGTCCAGTGGCGCGGCACTGGATGCCGCGCGCCAAACATGCGGGCACCTATGGCGATGAATGGCAAAAGAGGCGTGATCCGCTGCTGCCCTTGGATTTCAGCCGAACATACTACCAGTGCGCGCCGGAAGATCAGCAAACCAGGACGCCACTTGTCGGCTATGAAACCGTGCGGCTGGGCAATTTCACTGGCGACGGGTTTTTCCAGTTCGTACTGCCTCGTATCGGCTTCGACATACATACGGAGTTCAACAACCGACCCTCCCGGCAGCATGAGGAGCCGACGATCCATACGCTACGGATCAAACCAGACAAGCGTCAGTTCTCCATTACATGGATGACCACGCTGTATGTTCCTTATGACGAGGAGCGGCTGAAGAGCACCACCATAAGCCTACGTCGTCAGACTGTTTCGGCGGCCGCCACGCGCATGGGTATCTGGACGGAGGAATTCGTCGATGGCTAGAGACGACGCCATCGTCATCGTCGGCATCGGCGCGCGAACGCCGTTGGGATTCGACGCTGCTTCCAGTGCGGCCGCGGTTCGCGCTGGCATTTCCGCAATCCAACAACATCCCACGATGGTCGACCGCTTCGGCGAGCAAATGAAGGTCACCCGCGACATGGGTATTGACCTTCATATGCGGGGTCCCGATCGCGCTGTCGCAATCGCTTTCGATCCGGCCGTGCAGGCATTGCGGCCGATGCTTGGCGCCCTCGGAAACGCACCGGTGTCGTTAATCGTGGCGACAGGCGAACCCAGGCCTGGCCAGGATGGCGAATTCGCAGTCCAAGTGCATGCTCAACTTCGCAGTGGTCTGTCACAATACGCCGTGTTCCAGGGCGGCGGATCCATTGCTGGAGGCCATGCCGGCGGTATGATCGCCATGCTGCAAGCGTCAAAAAGCCTGCGCGAGGGCAGCGTAACGTTCTGCCTGGCTGGCGGCGTCGATACCTATCTGCAGACCGAGACACTCGTGTGGTTGGACGAAAATGAACAACTGCATTCAGAGGGCAACATCTATGGGTTCTGCCCTGGAGAGGCGGCGGGATTTTGCCTGATGACAACTCTGCGAACCGCCCGGAAATATGCTATCCCGCCACGGCTCCAACTGATCGGCATCGAAGGCGCGCACGAGGAAAAACGCATCCGAACCGAGACCGTCGTTCTTGGCGAAGGACTTGGTGCTGCGTTCCGTAACTTGTTCGAAAAGGCCGTAACAGATCCAGTCGATCGGATAATCTGCGACATGAACGGCGAACGCTATCGAGCCAACGAGTACGGCTTCGCAACCATCCGCAATCCCGGTCGGTTCAGGGATGCGGCCGATTTCGAGACCCCTGCCGATTGCTGGGGCGATGTGGGTGCGGCGAGCGGACCTTTGTTTGTCAGCCTTGTGGCGGAAGCCGAAGCCCGCAATTATCAGACCGGACCCCTGTCCCTGATCTGGACCAGTTCCGAGAACGGCGTTCGCGCAGCCGCACTACTCGGCGGCAGGCGAAAGGCTGCCTGATGCCGACGCATATCACCGTCAATGGCCTCGGCTTAACCCACAAATCGTCCACCGGATTCTCCAAGGCGACAAT
>NZ_RZPF01000565.1:0-4446 GCF_004022735.1 Mesorhizobium sp. M7A.F.Ca.AU.001.01.1.1 | reverse complement strand
GGTCGACATGCTGGTCGGTCCCGGCAATGCATTTGTCGCCGAAGCCAAGCGCCAGCTCTTCGGCCGCGTCGGTATCGACCTCTTCGCCGGCCCGACCGAAACACTGATCATCGCCGACGAAAGCGTCGACGGCGAGATCTGCGCAACCGATCTCCTCGGCCAGGCCGAGCATGGGCCCACCTCGCCCGCCGTCTTGCTTACCACCTCCGAGAAGCTCGCCCGGGCAACCATGGCCGAAGTCGAACGGCAGCTTCTGCGGTTGCCGACAGCGGAACTCGCCGGCAAGGCCTGGGCAGACTACGGCGAAGTGATCGTGTGTGAGTCCGATGAGGAGATGGTGCGCGAGGCGGACCGCATCGCTTCCGAGCATGTGCAGGTCATGACGAGCGACCCCGATTACTTCTTGAACAACATGACCAACTACGGCGCCTTGTTCCTTGGGCCTCGCACCAATGTGGCATTTGGCGACAAGGTCATCGGCACGAACCACACGCTGCCGACCAAGAAAGCAGCCCGCTATACTGGCGGACTGTGGGTCGGCAAATTTCTCAAGACCTGCACATACCAGCGGATCCTCACCGACGAGGCCAGTGGACTGGTCGGCGAATATTGCTCGAGGTTGTGCATGCTGGAAGGTTTTGCCGGACACGCTGAGCAGGCCAATATCCGCGTGCGGCGCTACGGCGGCCGAAACGCCGCTTGACGACCTTGAACAAAGCACGTCGAAACATGGTTCGCCGCTAAAACTGGAGCCTAGCAGCCATGACCGAAGTCGCCCTGAAGCAGCCTCACACGCCCCGCATAACGGTGAAAGATTTGGCAAGACAATTGGGCATGTCGGTATCCACGGTTTCGCGAGCCTTTTACGAGGACGCCGTGATCGCGCCAAAGACGCGCGCGAGAATCCTCGCGCGCGCGGCGGAACTCGGTTACCAGCCCAATCCGCTCGCACGCGGCCTCATCACCAAGAGCAGCCGCATCGTCGGCATCGTCGTGTCCGACATCACCAATCCATTCTATCCCGAAGTGCTGACGCGGCTGACGGGAAAGCTGCAAGCTCTGGACCTGAATGTGATGCTGGTGGTGACCGATCCAAAGCGCAGCGAGGATGAGACGCTTCGCGTCCTGCTCTCTTATCACCCCGACGTGGTGATCATCCTGGCCACGACGCTTTCTTCGGCATCGTCCGATGCCTGCCGCAAGGTCGGTACACCCGTCGTGTTCTTCAACCGCTACGATGCCAGCCAGCGCTCCTATGCGGTGACCTGCGACAATGAACTCGGCGGCAGGACGGTCGCCGACCACCTGATCGATCTCGGACACAGGCGCCTGGCCTATGTCGCCGGCTTGCCGAATGCCTCGACCAACGTCGATCGCTGGAAGGGTTTTCATGCCCGCTGCCTGGAAAGAGGCGTGCAGGCTCCTCTCAGCAGCGTAGGGCAGGAATTCAGCTACGCGGCCGGCTATGCCGCCGCGCATGGGTTTCTCTCGTCCGACGAACCACCGACTGCGCTTTTCTGTGCGAACGACATCCTGGCGATCGGCGCCATGGACGCGGCAAGACGCGATTTCGGCCTTTCGATACCGGACCGTCTGTCCGTCGTTGGTTTCGATGACATCGCGATGGCCTCCTGGCCGTCGCACGATCTCACAACTGTTGGTCAGCCAATGGAACTGATGGTGGAGCGCACCGTGGACCTGACGCTGTCCCTGTCGCGCAACGATGCCAGTCAGCCCGCCCTGCAGCGCATTCCGGGAAAACTCGTCGAACGCAGCACCACGAGGGCCATCGATGGCAGGCAATAAGTCTTCTCTGTCGATGCTGGACTGGGCGGCGCAAATTCATGGCCCGGACTGTGCTGGCTTTGGCCCCGCTCGCGAAGTCGCGGCCTTGTCTCTGCCTGAAGGTGTGGCGGATGAGGTGGTCGCCTATGGTCTCGAGGCCCGCCAGGTCTACAACGGTCTTAAGCGTTTAATCGGGCAGGTCGCTGGCCTGATGATCCTGCTGCAGGCAAGCGGCCGCCGCGAAGTGCTCGATCTTCCGTCTATCGCCAGTGCCGCGGAATTGTTCGACGAACTCCGCGAACGCCTTTCAAAGTTGCGGACAACGTCTCGCCTTAATGTGCATCTGCAGCAGTTGATCAGCGCACACAGGCTCGTGGGCACCTGCCTCACTGTTTTGCGCGAGCAGCAAGCTGCCAAGAACACCCCAGACCTCGCCGAGCCGCTCGGCAATTTGTCGGCGGCTTACAGGCATCTGCAATCGGCATCCGAGGATCGCTTCGGAATGACCATGGTCGACTTCAGGCATTCCTGCTGCAACTGCGGGGCCGAAGGCCGCTTATCATCAGTCTAGGGAGGAAATAATGTCACAGTATTCGATCTGGATTCTCGAATATTCCTACGTCACCAAATACCACAAAAGTGGTGTTCTTTATGGTGCGCACAACCAGGGCTACGTCAAACTTCCGTACTGCTACGCCCTGATCAAAGGCAACGGACACGTTGCCATGGTGGATGTCGGTTACAACGACAAAGACTATGGAAAGCACCTTGGAGACAAGTTCGGTGTCGAGAACTGGCGCTCCCCAAAGGAGGTTCTCGCCGGGGTCGGCCTGACACCCGAGGAGGTCGATACGGTCTTCATCACCCACGCCCATTTCGACCATTTCGGCAATGTCGAGGATTTTCCGAAGGCGAAATTCTACATTCAGGAACGCGAGATCGCGAAGTGGACCTGGGCGATGTCGCTGCCTGACAGGCTCCGCTGGATGATGGTGGCTGTCGATCCCGGTGACATCATCCGTGGCGTCGATCTTGCGCGCCAGAAACGGCTCATTTGCGTCGATGGCATCGTAGAGAACGCTCTTCCGGGGATCGACCTTCATGTCGCCTACGACAGCCACACCTTTGCGTCCATGTGGGTCAATGTCCGCAACGACGGCAAGGCGCGGTCTTCCGATGCCTGGGTGCTCGCCGGCGACCTGGTCTATGTCTTCGAGAATGTCGAAGGCCCAGAGGCCGTCGTCGATGTCGATACGCCGATGTATGTGCCGGTCGGTCTTGCTCTTGGCAGCCAACAGAACCTGTTGATGGCCACCGAAGCGATGATGAAACAGGTCGGCTATGAAGCGCAACGTGTCATTCCAGTACATGAGGAAAGGCTCAAGGACCGCTTTCCGTCGCGGATCACCAAGGACGGACTGCGCATTTCGGAGATCTGCCTGGCTGACGGCGAGACATCCAAGGTACGATGATGTCAACAAACTTGAAGCAAGTCGCAGTTATCGGCGGCGGACTGGTCGGAAGCGGCTGGGCGGTCGTCTTTGCGCGTGCTGGCATCCCGGTTCGGCTATTCGACGCAAGTGAAGACATCCGGCAAGGCGCGTCCTCTCGTATCCGTGGCAGTCTTTCGGACATGCAAGAGTTCGGCCTGGTCAGCGATGTCGATGCAATCGCGCAACGCATCGAAGTGGTCGACAGCTTGGTCGATGCAGTGTCGGGGGCCGATTACGTGCAGGAATCCGTCTTCGAACGCGTCGACGTAAAAAAGGCAGTGTCCGCCGAGATCGGCGCTGCCATACGTGACGATGCGGTGGTAGGCAGTTCGAGTTCCGGCATACCGGCTTCGATGTTCACTGAACAGGCCCCAAGGCGATCGCGCTTTCTAATCGCCCACCCGGTCAATCCACCGCATCTGGTGCCGCTTGTCGAACTGGTAGCTGCCCCATGGACGGATCCGGAAATCGTTCCATGGCTGCGCGAGACGATGGAGCAAGTCGGACAGGTGCCGATCGTCGTCAACCGTGAGATCGAAGGCTTTATTCTCAACCGCCTCCAAGGTGCGCTGCTGAACGAAGCCTGGGCGCTGTTGGATGCGGGCTTGGCAAGTGTGGCCGACATTGATCGAACAGTTGCTCATGGTCTCGGCCTGCGCTGGTCGTTCATGGGACCGTTCGAGACGATCGATCTGAATGCACCCGGTGGCATAGACGATTACGCACAACGTTTGGGAACGCTGTACCACTCGATCGCACAGGATCGCCGCGATCCGAAACCCTGGTCCCCTGATCTGATTAAACTCGCCACGGCCGAGCGCCGGGAAATACTGGCAAAGCCAGAGCTCGAGGCCCGTTCGGCATGGCGCAACCGTCGGCTTATGGCTCTGGTTTCTCATAAACGGGGTCAGCCAGAACGCTAGATTCTCTCCTTCCGCAAGAAGCGATCGAGGTCACATGACGTGTACGGGAAAATGGGGGTTGGCTGTCGAAATAGCGCCGTTGCCGCCCTTCGTCGCGCTCCAGCTGAGCCGTCTTTTCACGGCGCTTACGTACTCCCTTAAGCGCCCACAAGGCTTCGCGCCGCGCCAAGCCTAGGTCTGGCCGGAACGCATCGGCCTCGGCCAGTTGCACGAGTGAGGCCGCCGGCACGCCGTCGCGCTGCCAA
>NZ_RZPF01000564.1:0-4446 GCF_004022735.1 Mesorhizobium sp. M7A.F.Ca.AU.001.01.1.1 | reverse complement strand
ACTTTGTCCAGGGGCCGGATTTCCCGACCGGCGGCATCATCGTCGACAGCCGCGCCTCGATCCTCGAAGCCTACGAAACCGGTCGCGGTGGCTTTCGCGTGCGCTCGAAGTGGTTCCAGGAGGACCAGGGCAGGGGCACCTGGAGCATCGTTGTCACCGAAATCCCGTACGGCGTGCAGAAGGCGCGGCTGATCGAGAAGATCGCCGAGCTGCTGATGGCGCGCAAGCTGCCGCTGCTCGAGGACATCAGGGACGAAAGCGCCGAGGACGTCCGCGTCGTGCTGGTGCCGAAGAGCCGTTCGGTCGACCCCGGCATCCTGATGGAATCGCTGTTCAAGCTGACCGAGCTCGAAAGCCGCTTCCCGCTCAACATGAATGTGCTGTCGCGCGGCAAGGTGCCCAACGTGCTGTCGCTGAAGGGCGTGCTGCAGGAGTGGCTCGAGCACCGCCGCGAGGTTTTGGTCCGCCGCTCGAAACATCGCCTCGGCGAAATCGAAAGACGGTTGGAGATACTTGCCGGCTACCTGATCGCCTACCTCAACATCGACGAGGTGATCAGGATCATCCGCGAGGAGGATGAGCCAAAGCAGGTCATGATGGCCCGCTGGTCGCTCACCGACACCCAGGCCGAAGCCATCCTCAACATGCGGCTGCGCGCTCTGCGCAAGCTTGAAGAATTCGAGATCCGCAAGGAATTCGACGGCCTGAGCGCGGAGAAAAAGCAGATCGAGGCACTGCTTGCTTCAAACGAGAAGCAGTGGGCGACGATCAAGTGGGAAGTCACCAACATCCGCGACAAGTTCGGTCCGGAGACCGAGCTCGGCAAGCGCCGCACCCAGTTCGCCGACGCGCCCGAGCATGATCTGACCGACATCGCCCATGCCATGATCGAGCGCGAGCCGGTCACCGTCGTCGTCTCGGAAAAGGGCTGGCTGCGGGCGATGAAGGGGCATCTGGCCGATCTCTCGACGCTGACCTTCAAAGAGGGCGACAGCCTCAAGCTCGCCTTCCATGCGCAGACCACTGACAAGGTGCTGGTCTTCGCCACCGGGGGCAAGTTCTACACCATCGGCGCCGACCGGCTGCCTGGCGGGCGCGGCCATGGCGAGCCGATCCGCATCATCGTCGATATGGACAATGACCAGGACATCGTCACCGCCTTCGTTCACGATCCGAAGCGCAAGCTGCTGCTGGCCTCGCACGACGCCAACGGTTTTATCGTGCCGGAGGAGGAAGTCGTTGCCAACACCCGCAAGGGCAAGCAGGTGATGAACGTCAAGGCGCCGGACGAAGCCAAGCGCTGCATCCCGGTCACCGGCGACCATCTCGCCATCGTCGGCGAGAATCGCAAAATGCTGGTGTTCGCGCTCGCAGAGATTCCGGAGATGGGCCGCGGCAAGGGCGTGCGCCTGCAGAAATACAAGGATGGCGGCCTTCTCGATCTCAAGCCGTTCACGCTGGAGAGCGGCCTCTCCTGGCAGGATTCAGCCGACCGCACCTTCACAAGGTCGCGCGAGGAACTGGCTGAATGGATCGGCGCCCGTGCCTCGGCCGGACGCATGGTGCCGAAGGGATTCCCGAGGACGGGGAAATTTGGGTAGCGAGTGAAGCTGCCGATCCCCCCTCGTGGGGGAGATGCCCGGCAGGGAGAGGGGGGCGCTGTCCCGCCGACGGTCGAGTTCACAGATACTCGATTGGTTTGCGGCTCACGGTCCAAATCCAAGGCCGCGATCCTTCACACCCCCCTCTGTCCTGCCGGGCCTCCCCCACGAGGGGGGAGATTGGCAGCTTCACCATCTCATTTGGACTATCGTCACGATTGCTGCACTATATCAGTGCATAGACAGGAGGGGTGTTTGGGAGAGCCAGGCGTTTGAAGGAAGCAAGAATCCAGAAACCGGAACGGCAGCAGCGCCTCTTCGGCCTGTCGACGCCGCTCAGGGCAGCCGTCATCCCGCCGCTGTCGGCGGCACGCTGGCTGCTGGTGCTGATCGTTGCCGCCGGCGTCTATTTCTTCCACGGCTTCCTGTTTCCGGTGCTGGCGGCGCTCGTCATCGCTTTCGCCAGCTGGCCGCTCTACCGCCGCCTGCTTGTCGCGGTCGGCGGCAACCGCACCATCGCCGCGACCTTCGCCATCCTGTTCATCCTCGCCTTCCTGGTGATCCCGATCGCGCTCGCCGGCACCTATGCGATCAACGAGGTCCGCGAATGGGTCGCCTGGGCGATCGAGACCAACCGCCACGGCGCGGTGACGCCACACTGGATCGCCACCATGCCTGTCGTGGGCGAGTGGCTGAACGAACAGTGGACCACCAATTTCGGCCATCCCGGCGGCATTGGTGAGCTGATCCAGCTGGTCAGCGGCGCTAATATCGGCAGCATCTATCGCGGCGTGCTGGCCGCAGGCGGCAGTGCTTTCGGCCTGCTGTTGACGCTGCTGTTCATGATGATCGCGCTGTTCTTCGCCTATCGCGACGGCGAGCACTTTGCGGGCCAGGTCGACCGTCTCGGCGAGCGCATCCTGCCGACCAGATGGGAGCGGATTTCGCGCGTCGTGCCGGCGACGATCTCCTCGACCGTGACCGGCATGACCGTTATCGCCATCGGCGAAGGGCTGGTGCTGGGCATCGCCTACTGGCTGGCCGGCGTGCCGTCGCCGGTCACGCTTGGCGCCCTGACCGGCGTCATGGCGCTGATCCCCGGCGGCGCACCGCTGTCCTTCACGCTGGTCTCGATCTACCTCGCCGCCAGCGGCTCGCCGATGGCCGGGCTGGCACTGTTCCTCTGGGGTGCGGTCGAGCTGTTCATCGTCGACAAGACACTGCGTCCGAAGCTCGTCGGCGGGCCGATAAAACTGCCCTTCCTGCCGACCTTTTTCGGCCTGATCGGCGGCGTCAAGACTATGGGTTTCCTCGGCCTGTTCATCGGCCCGGTGCTTATGGCGCTGCTCGTGGCCATCTGGCGCGAATGGCTGCGCGAAGTGGAGCTGGCCGACGAGACGGCCGCCGATTCGGCGGCCGAAATCGAGTCCGGTCCGCAGATCGAGGTCCTGCCGGAATCCAATGCGGCGAAGAAAGCCAGCGCCTGATAACGACCGGCTTTGCGCCGTAAGCCGAATTGTCGCTAGACCGGGTGATGCACCGCGAAGTCGACCCGGCGCTTACGCCCTTCATGCAGCTGCCAGAGCGAGTGTGCGACGAGCGTGACGATCAGGATCCCGCCGCCGATCAGGCTGTTGCGGGTCGGTGCCTCGGCAAAGATCATCCACACCCAGACCGGCGCCAGCACCGTTTCGAGCAGGTAGAACATCGCCACTTCCGGTCCTGAAATGTATTTCGGCCCGGCGGCAAGGCAGAAGAACGAGATCGGCATGATGATGGCGCCGTTGAAGACGATCCACCATGGCGCGTTCACATGAAAGCCTTCGCCTGACACCATGAAGACCGCCAGCGCGAGCGGCAGAAGGACGCCGACGAGCGAGGTGAATCCCATGTCCTTGCCGCTGGCGCGCGAGATGGTGATGGCCACCGCGATGAAGAAGGCCGAGCACAGCGCCATGAAATCGCCGAACAGCTTGCCGGTGCCGACCGAGCCGCCGACGATGACCAGCACGCCGAGGATCATGATCGCCATCGCCGCGATGGTCACCAGCCGCGGCCTCTCGCGCAGGAATATCCAGGACAGCAACCCCGCAAAGACGGTGTTGAAGGCCAGGATGAACACCAGGTCGGCGGTCGAGGTGTGGTAGACGGCGGTGACGAAGGTGATCCCGGTCAGCCCGTAGCATATCGCCACGATCAGGCCGGACCAGCCGGGGATCAGCGGCGGGGCGTTTCGGCTGAGTGCCCGCCAGACCGACCAGATGACCATGGCCGCGACGAAAGTTGTGCCGGTGCGCAGCAGCATGATCGTCCATGCGCCACCGTCGGCGAGGCGGATCAACGGTATGTCGACAGTCAGCGTGAGCCCGCCGATGGCGGTTATCAAAAGACCTTTCTGGTGATCGTGATGAGAGGACATGCAGGAACTTTCGCAATGAAATGCAGGCTGGCGGCCGGCCGGTGCAATGGCGCACTCTCTCCAGCCAACCGGCTGAAAGACCAGCATCCCCTGCCTTGAAACAGTTTAAAGGCGGACCTTGGAAAAGCTCAGCGTGAAACCGCTTCGTTGGTGTAGCGCTCCCAGCCCTTGGGGCCGAGATGCTCCTGCGGCATGAAGCGCATCTTATAATTCATCTTGCGCGAGCCGTTGACCCAGTAGCCGAGATAGACATGGGGCAGGCCCATCGCCCTGGCGCGGGCGATGTGGTCGAGGATCATGAACGTGCCGAGCGACCGCTCCTCGAAATCGGGATTGAAGTAGGAGTAGACCATCGACAGGCCGTCGGCCATCTTGTCGGTGAGCGCCACCGCGATCAGCTCGCCCTGTCCCTTGCCGGTGATGAAG
>NZ_RZPF01000563.1:0-4456 GCF_004022735.1 Mesorhizobium sp. M7A.F.Ca.AU.001.01.1.1 | reverse complement strand
GATCGGGCGGGATTTTCCGCGACATGACCATCCATGATTTCGACATGGCGCGCTTCCTGCTCGGCGAGGAACCAGTTGCCGTGAGCGCGCATGCCTCGGTGCTTGTGGACAAGAAGATCGGCGAGGCCGGCGATTTCGACTCGGTCAGCGTCATTCTCGAGACCGCGTCCGGCAAGCAGGCCGTCATCTCCAACTCGCGCCGCGCCACCTATGGCTACGACCAGCGCATCGAGGTGCATGGCTCGAAAGGCATGGTGGCTGCCGAGAACCAGCGGCCGGTGTCGATCGAACTGGCCAATGAGAAGGGCTATACGCGCCCGCCGCTGCACGACTTCTTCATGACCCGCTATCTCGACGCCTATGCCATCGAGATTGCCTCTTTCATCGCCGCCGCGACCTCGGGCAAGAAGGCATCACCCAGCGGCGCCGATGGGCTTATCGCGCTTCGATTGGCGGACGCCGCGCTAAAGTCGGCAACCACCGGCAAGACCGTCCGCCTCGACAAGTAAGAACCGGAACTCAATCCAGGAGCAAAGCGATGAGCGCATCCGCCGATCGCAATTCACAGACACGCGCCATCGTCACCGGCGGCGCGCAAGGCATCGGCTTTGCCGTTGCCGAAGCGTTGGCCGACGAGGGCTGCCGGGCGCTGGCGCTCATCGGCCGCTCGCAGGAGAAGGGCGACAAGGCTGTCGCCCATTTCAAGAAAGCCGGCGTCGATGCGATTTTCATCAGCGCCGATGTGTCAAAAGTGGCGGACTGCAAGCGCGCGGTCGCCACCGCGATCTCGCATTTCGGCACCGTCAACGCGCTGGTCAACGCCGCCGCCACTTCGGCGCGCGGTTCGCTGGTCGAAACCTCCGAAGAGTTGTTCGATACGATTTTCGATACCAATGTGCGCGGCCCGTTCTTCCTGATGCAGGGCGTGGTGGCGCATCTCCTGGAAAAGAAGGCACCCGGCTCGATCGTCAACGTGCTGTCGATGTCGGCGCATACCGGCCAGTCGTTCCTGACGCCCTATTCGACCAGCAAGGGCGCGCTGATGACGCTGACCAAGAATGTCGCCAATGCCTATCGCTACAACCGCATCCGCTGCAATGCGGTGCTGCCCGGCTGGATGGATACGGAAGGCGAGGACATCGTGCAGAAGAAGTGGCACGACGCGCCGGACGACTGGCTGGCGAAGGCCGAAGCGACGCAGCCGATGGGCCAGTTGGTCAAGCCGGACCAGCTTGCCCGTCTGATCAGCTACATGGTCAGCCCGCAGTCCGGTGTCATGACCGGGTCGCTGGTCGACTACGATCAAAGCATTGCGGGGGCGTCACCGGAGTAACGCCGGCGAGTCTCAAACGCCCATCACTTCGTCATCCACGGGCGGTGCAAGGAGCGTAGCGACGCGGCGCAGACCCGAGGATCCATGCCGCGACTTCTGAGCGTTGCTGCGGTGCGGAATTCTGCTCCGCTGCACCATTCGGCCAAAGTCACGGAATGGATCCCAGGGTCTCCGCGACGGAGCTTCGCTCCTGCTCCGCCCAGGGATGACGAAATTTGGGTGCTTCGGCCATCCCGAATTGTCTCCGCATCAGGGCACGTGACAAGTGCCTCCGCATCGACTATATGAGCCTCATGATCAACCTGACCGTCACATATTGGTACTTTAGGAGCTCGCTGGCGGCGGGAGGATTGCGCTCGATCTGAAGATTGCAGCAACAAGATCCGAACAGCCGCCATACCTGGCGGCTTTTTTGTTTTCAGCCGGCAGGTTTCCTCTAAATCAAAGGGGAGCATGATGTCGTCCGAAAACCGCTTCACACTTTTCGGCATCATGCTCTCGACAGGAGCAGAAAGCCGTGTTGACCACCACAGACGACCTCCGGGTCAAGGAAATCCGAGAACTGAGCACACCGGACGAGGTGATGCGGGAGATACCGCGCACTTTGACGGCGACGCGCACCGTCAGCGCATCGCGCAATGCAACCCATGCCATCTTGAACGGGACCGACGACCGGCTGCTCGTCATCGTCGGCCCGTGTTCGATCCACGATCCGGTCGCGGCCGTCGATTACGCCAGCCGTCTCGCGGCGCTGCGCGAGAGCCTGTCGGACCGGCTGGAGATCGTGATGCGGGTCTATTTCGAAAAGCCGCGCACGACGGTCGGCTGGAAAGGCCTGATCAACGATCCCCACCTCGACGGCAGCTTCAACATCGACAAGGGGCTGCGGATGGCACGCAATGTGCTGTCGGCCGTCAACAATCTCGGCCTGCCGGCTGCGACCGAATTCCTCGACATGACCACCCCGCAATACATTGCCGACCTCGTCGCCTGGGGCGCGATCGGCGCGCGCACGACCGAGAGCCAGATCCACCGCGAACTGGCCTCGGGCCTCTCCTGCCCGGTCGGCTTCAAGAACGGCACCGACGGCAATCTGCGCATAGCCGCCGAGGCGGTGAAATCCGCCGCGCAGCCGCATCATTTCATGGCGGTGACCAAGGGCGGGCGCAGCGGCATCGCCACGACCACGGGCAATGAGGACTGCCACGTTATCCTGCGCGGCGGCGTTCAGCCGAACTATGACACGGCGAGCGTCGAAGCCGCCGCTGTGGAACTCGCCCGCATCGGCGTTGCGCCCCGTCTGATGATCGATGTCAGCCACGCCAACTCGGCCAAGAAGCCCGAGAACCAGCCCAAGGTGGCGGCAGATGTCGCCGGCCAGGTCGCGGCAGGCGACGAGCGCATCATCGGCCTGATGATCGAGAGCAATCTCGTCGCCGGCCGGCAGGACGTGGTGCCGGGCAAGCCGCTGGTCTATGGCCAGAGCATCACCGATGGCTGCATCGACTGGGCGACCACCGAGACCGTGCTGCACGGCCTTGCCGGCGCCGTCGAGTGGCGCCGCTCGGCACGCCGCGCCATGATCGACAACCGGCAGGGAGCTGCCTGACAGGGCATAGGGAAGTGGGCGGCGGTGACCGGGATTACGCCGCCCTTAATCCTTCCCATGCCGTGAACACCGATACGGCAAAGAGCAGCAGTCCGGCCGCGCGGCCGGCAAAAATGGTCGCCCGCGGATTGGCGATCAGAAGGTTGCGGCTGCGGCCGGCCGTGATAGCCAGCCCGCCATAGATCGCAGCCTGCGTCACCACGGTCAGCAGCCCCATGACCGTCGCCTGCATCCAGATCGGACCGTAGTCCGGTTTCAGGAACTGCGGGTAGACGGCAAGCACGAACAGGTATGCCTTCGGGTTGATCAGGCAGGTCACAAATCCCTGGCGAAACGCCTTCCATGCGGAACGGCTGCCGGCAGGCCCCTCCTGGCCGACGATGATGGAACTGCGCATCAGCGTGATGCCTATGAAGGCCATGTAGGCGGCGCCGGCAAGCAGCAGCGGCTTGAACAGGATCGGCACGAAATGCATCAGCAGGCCGACGCCGATGGCGCCGTTCAGCGTGTGCACCATGCCGCCGACCATGATGCCGCCGGTCGCGGCAAGGCCTCGGTCGCGGCCGCCGGTCAGTGCATTGGCAAGCACGAAGAGCATATCCATGCCCGGAACGGCGATGATGCCGAACAGCAGGATAAAGAAAAGCCAGAGATTTTCCGCATAGCCCATGTCAGTTGCCTGCCGCCTCGATCCGCCAAACCGCAGCGGAACCTGTTGATTTTCAATTCGATAGGCGCTCCTATAGGTCAGCCCAACTGACGATGGTGTGTCAGTTGTGATGGAAACCGGGCGAGAAAAATGCGCAAGGCGTCGCGCCTGTTCGAGATCATCCAGATCGTGCGGCTGGCGCGGCAGCCGGTGACGGCAGCGACGATCGCCGAGCGGCTGGAGGTGACGGTGCGCTCGATCTATCGCGACATTGCCGCCCTGCAGGCGATGCGCGTGCCGATCGAGGGCGGGCGCGGCATCGGCTACATCCTGCGTCCCGGCTTCGACCTGCCGCCGCTGATGTTCTCGATCGAGGAGATGGAGGCGATCGTCCTGTCGCTGGCGCTGCTGGAGCGCACCGGCGACAGCGAGCTCAAGCAGGCGGCCAAGCGCGTCAGCGCCAAGATCGCCGGCGCGGTGCCGCCGCCCTTGCGCCAGGTATTCGACGCCAATGCGCTGCACGCGTGGGGGTTCGCCGCGCCTTCGACCGGCGCGATCGACCTTGCGCTGGTGCGACGCGCCATCCGCGACGAGGAGAAGCTCGACCTCTCCTATCGAGACGAAATGGGCCGCGCCTCCGAGCGCCTCATCCGCCCGATCGCGCTGATCTACTACGCCGAAACCGCCAACATCGTCGCCTGGTGCGAGCTGCGCCAGGCGATCCGCAATTTCCGCAGCGACCGGATCGCGGATTGCCAGGCGACCGGGTTACGCTTCAAGGGCGAAGGCGACCGCTTGCGGCAGGTCTGGGTGAATGGATGGGAGACGAACGTCGCTGCCACGGCCGTCTGAGCGGGCTTATATC
>NZ_RZPF01000562.1:0-4457 GCF_004022735.1 Mesorhizobium sp. M7A.F.Ca.AU.001.01.1.1 | reverse complement strand
CGATCGCCTGGAGTGTCTCGGCGCGGCCAACGCGATCGTTCCGCTGCTGCGCAACATTGATCAATACGAAGAGACGGTCATCTTTCCCGCCTACGAGGATGCCGTGGTCAGCAGCAATGCGAACCTTGCCTCAACCCGGCGATTGCGGGCCGAACATATGGAAGACGAATGCGTTGGCGGTGAGGTGACCGAAATTCTGCTGGCCATCGGTCATGGCGAGGCGGTCGAAAACCCCGAAGCCCTCGGGTTCATGTTGCGCGGCCTGTTCGAGAATCTGCGCCGGCACATCGTGTTTGAACGCGAGCATGTCCTGCCGATGATCGGGATCGTCGATCGAGACTAGAGTTGACGCAATTCCGGACGGAAAACTGTTTCAGCCTTTTCCTGGAATTACTCTAGGCTCCGGAGCGGCTCGCCAACCGGGCAAGGCTGTCCACAGTCACATGGCGGTTGTTGTCGATCCGGATCACGCCGTCTGTCCGCAGCCGGGTCAACTGGCGGCTCACCGTCTCGATTGTCAGGCCGAGGAAATCGGCGATGTCGGCACGTGTGAGAGGCAGTTCGAAGCTCGTCGGATTGGTGTTTGGATCGAGCGTGGGATCGATGTTTCTGGCAATCATCAGCAGAAAGCTCGCCACTTTTTCCGCAGCGGTCTTGCGTCCCAGCGTGACCATCCAGTCGCGTGCATCGTCGAGTTCGTTCAGCGTCTGCTTGAGCAGGCGGTGCTCGAGATCCGGCGACTCCCTCATCATCCTTTCGACGGAAGCCCTTGGAAACGAACACAGGGAGACGGCCGTTGCCGCTACCGCGTTGATCACGCTTTCCACCTTGAACGGCCGTCCCAGAAAATCGGGGGCAAACTGAAGCGCGACAATCTGCTGGCGCCCGTCCGAAAGGCTCTTCGTCAGCTTCACGACGCCGGAAAGCACGTTGGAATAGCTGTCGACGGTTTCGGCGTCGCCCATCAGTTCTGACCCCGGTTCAACGGTGTGCTTTGACGAGGTCTTGGCGAGCCCGACCAATTGATCGGGATCAAGGGCACCGCAAATGCCGCGATGCCTTGCCTCGCAGGATTGGCAAAGCACGGGAATACCGGCACTATGAACATCCTGACGCACTGTCATCACGATCGTCCGAGGATCCAGGGTATCGGCAAGATAAGCATCGGCCATTGAAAAAGCCTTGTGGCAGTTTGTCCGGTGCAAAGGCTTTGACCGAAATCAAGGTATCGGCGTGCCGTTGCGGTCATTTTCCGGGCCATGCAACCACAGGAATGGCGAGATGCGACCGGAACTAGCTGCCAGACTTGGCGAGAACGTGCCGCGCTACACGAGCTATCCGACCGCGCCGCATTTCCATCCGGGGGTCGATGCCACTATCTGTCGAGGCTGGCTGGAGGCGCTGGAGAACGGCGACGAGATTTCACTCTATCTGCATATTCCCTTCTGCGACAGACTCTGCTGGTTCTGTGCCTGCCACACCAAGCAAACACGTCACTATGAGCCGGTAACTGCCTATCTCCGCTCGTTGCACGCCGAGATCGCCACCGTTGCCCGTATTGTCGGCGGCAAGGCTGGCGTGCGCGCCATCCACTTCGGTGGCGGCTCTCCGACGATGCTGAAGTCCGAGGACATGGTGGTGCTGGGGAAAGCATTGCGGGCCAGCTTCGATTTCCTTCCGGACGCCAAGATCAGCGTCGAAATCGATCCCAATGATATGGACGACGCCCGTCTTGATGCGCTGGCCGAGATCGGCATGACCCGGGCGAGCCTCGGCGTCCAGGACTTTGACCTGAAGGTACAAAAGGCAATTAACCGCGAGCAAAGCTTTTTGCAGACCAAAGCGGTCATCGATGGCGTTCGTTCGCGCGGCGTCGAATCGGTCAATCTGGACCTGCTCTACGGCTTGCCGCACCAGACCAGGGAGAGCGTCTCCTCAACCGTCGCGCAGGCACTGACCCTGGAACCGGATCGGATGGCGTTGTTTGGCTACGCGCATGTACCCTGGTTCAAGAAGCATCAGACGATGATCGACGAGGCATGGTTGCCTGGTCCGGCACAGCGCCTTGCTCAATCACAACTGGCCGCGTGTCTTATGCTGAACGCGGGGTATGAGCCCGTCGGCTTCGACCATTTCGCCAAGCCCAACGATGCGTTGGCTGTAGCGGCCCGAACCGGCTGCTTGCGCCGGAATTTCCAAGGCTATACCGAGGATCGCTGCGAAACCTTGATCGGCCTCGGCCCATCGTCCATCAGTCAATTTCGCCAAGGCTATGTGCAGAATATGCCATCGAACACGGAGTATGGACGCATGGTCTCAGACGGTGGGCTGGCGGCTGTCCGCGGCATCGCGCTTTCCGACGACGACCGCGTCCGCGGCTGGATCATCGAGAGGCTGATGTGTGATTTCGCCTTCTCAGCCATCGAGCTGGTGGAGCGTTTTGGCAAAGCCGGCCAGAGGCTTCTGCTGAAGGCAAGTTCCACGGCCCTTCATGATCCGGCGCGGTTGCTTGAACTTGATGGTGACCGCTTCGTCGTGCCGGCGGAAAGCCGGCCCTTTGTCAGAAGCATCGCAGCGAAGTTCGACAAATATCTTGAAACCGGCAAAGCCAGGCACTCGGTGGCGGTCTGAGCCGCTCAGAAATGCTCCCACGTCTGAATTGTAGACCGGTTCGCGCGTTCCCATGACGGTTCGATGGCCCCGTTGTTTGTTTTCATGCTGGCGCCCATCATCACCGCCATCGGGTTCTCGGTCGACTATACCAGGGCGGTCCAGACCCGGTCCAACGAGCAGCAGGCGCTGGATGCCGCGGTCCTATCGATCACCGGTATGGACACAACCTCAACGTTGGCGCAGCGCCAGACTATGCTGCAGAATACCTTCATCGCCAACCATGGCCTGGGTACCCCGACACTGAACAGCTTTGTGGTTTCCGCCAATGGCACCGCCACCGCGCAGGCCATGGCAAGTTACTCCATGCCCCCTGTGCCCTTTCCTTGTCCCTTCCTCCCTGTGAAAAAGCGGCCGAGCGAGGCTCGGTCAGATGGGAGGTGATCCAGCCGCTCTGAGGGCTGCTCGTACATTACCGGTTTCAGCCAAAACTGGCGGCCCGCAGCACTCGCGCGCAGGGCGACAAAAAACACCGGTGAGGCCAACTTCCTTTTCGACAAGAAAGCTTTCAGGGTCGTTGAGACCACGGAGGTTTCGCCTGATGGCCTTCCTGTTGCTGTTTTGGGGAAACACCCCTTTGCCGGCCGCTACGCGGGAACCGGCGACATGCCGATTTCCAAGGCGATGGAGGAGTACCGCTTTCCGTACGGGGCGAACGCCGCCGCGGCAGTTTGCGATTGTTCACCACCACCAGCAGATCGAAATCCGAACGATAGCCCTTCCTGGTATGCGGCTCGTCGACCCAGTCGCCACGCGCATAGGACCCAAAAGTATGATCTTGAGGATGCGCCCACGCCTTTTGAAGTCGGCCGTCCCGCCCTTGAGGGCATCCTCAAACTCCTCGAGAAGGAGTTTGACCGTCTTTCTCAGCTCGCGCTGTTTTGGTGGCGGGAGGTTGTCGATGCTGGATTTCATAAACAAAGGTCGGTCGTCCATTGCATACATAGCCGAGACAAGCCTCGATTCTACAGACTGACGCGTTTGCCCGCGTGAAGCAACGTGGTCAGTTCCCACGCATTCGATGCTGTCGTTCCCAATTACCTGCTCGTGCGGATCGTATGGAGATCCAAACACAATATTCCGCTCGGTGGCAAAAGTAATGCGCGACGCCACGTGGTCCGAAGAATGACTACAAATGTCGGACAAAGGGGGCGAAGTCTGGAGCAGCCAGCACCGTCTGAATCGGACGGCATTTCAAGTCTCAACTCGGGCTATCAAGTTCTATCCATGCAGGCGCATGATCGCTCGGCTTCTCCCATCCTCGCGTCTCTGCATCCACCCCCGCATTGCGAAGCCGGGACGACAACGAGGGACTGACCAGCAGATGGTCCATTCGCAGGCCAGAACTCTTGTCGTAGCCGCCCCCATAGGAGTGGTTCCAATACGTATAGACCCCCTTTTCCGGATGGATGCGCCTGACCGCGTCGATCCAGCCGTCCTCGAGCATCGCGGCATAGGCTTGGCGACTCTCGGGAAAGTAAACCGCATCGCCGATCCATCGTCGCGGCACCACGGCATCAATCGGAGTTGGAACGACATTGTAGTCGCCGCACAGCACGGTCGGCGCTCCCGCTTTGAGCAGATCCTGGCCGTAGCTAATCAGGCGGTCGAACCAGCGCAGCTTGTAGTCAAACTTGGGACCAGGGGCGGGATTTCCGTTTGGCAGGTAGAGACAGCCGACGACGAGCCCGCTGATCTCCGCCTCGATATAGCGGCTATGGCTATCGTCAGGGTCGCCAGGAAGCCCGCGTCGGCGCGCCGACGCGGGCTTCCTGGCGACCCTGACG
>NZ_RZPF01000561.1:0-4474 GCF_004022735.1 Mesorhizobium sp. M7A.F.Ca.AU.001.01.1.1 | reverse complement strand
GGCGCGCAGCGAACCGCCGGCGCCGCCGATGAACAGCACCGTGCACAAAGCCGGCTCGCAATTGTCCTCGATCAGGCCGACCGATTTTTGCAGCCGTTCCGGAAACGGTTTTTGCACCGGCTTCAACTCGTCGTCGAGCTCGTAATAGGCGAATTGCTCGCCGGTGGTCGAAACCATCAGCAGCGACAGGCCCGGCCGCGCACCCTTCTTGGCGTTCCACTCGCCAAGGATCGACAGCGGGTCTGAAATGCTGGTGCCGCCCCAGCCGAGGCCTGGCTCGGACACCTTGAAATAGCGGCCCGGCGTCGAACGGCGGCCGATGATCTTTATCCCTGTGTCCTGCCAGCCCAGCACCTTGCCGGCCTGATGCTCGGAAACGACGCCGGTGATGTGGTCGTCGACCACCACCACCTCGTCGACAAGGCCGCGCCATTGCGTGGCGAACATGCCGATGGTCGCCGAGCCGCAGCCGACGCGCATGCGATGTTCCTGCTTGCCGTCGATGACAGGCGCTTTGCCGGCTTCGACTGTTATGGTGGCGCCGCCGTCGATGGCGAGTTCCACCGGCTTGCGGTTGCACAGATTGAGCAGCGCGTCGCAGGTGGCGCGTCCTTCGGCCTTCGAGCCGCCGGTCAGATGATGCACGCCGCCCAGCGACAGCATCTGCGAGCCATACTCGCCCGTCGTGACATGGCCGATTGCCTCGCCTTGCGATCGCACAATAGCCGTCTCGGGTCCGATATGCCGGTCGGTGTCGATCTTCACCTTGACGCCGCAGTACGAAAAAATGCCTTCCGTGACGACGGTGACGAGATCGACGCCTTCGACTTCCTGGCTGACGATGAACGGCGCCGGCTTGTAGTCGGGATAGGTGGTGCCGGCGCCGATTGCGGTGACGAAGCGGCGGCCGGTGTTGACCAGTTCGCCGTCCCATTGTTCGCCCTCGGCGACGAACGGCACGATTGCCGCGCCGGCCTCGGCCGCATGGTCGAGGATGGTCAGCGGGTCCATCCGCACGATCCTGCCGCCGACATTGCCGTAGCGGTCGCAGGCGCCGGTGCGACCATCAGCGATGTAGCACATCACCGGACAGGCATCGCAGCGGATCTTCTCCGCCACCAGCTTCTCACCGGGATCATGGGTTTCGAAGCGTTCGGCAAGCTCGCTCATCGGCGTGCCTCCTTTTCGCGGATGCCATCTTTTTCGCGGATGCCAGCGCGGATACGCGTCGGCGTCGCCGGAACCTTGGTGATCAGAACGCCGGTGGCGTGGCGGATGGCGTTGAGGATTGCCGGCGCAGTCGGGATCAGCACATGCTCGCCCAAACCCTTGGCGCCAAAGGGTCCTTCCGGATCCGGAACTTCTATCAGGATGGTCTCGATCGGCGGCACGTCGCCAATGGTCGGGATGAGATAGTCGTGCAGGTTCTCGGTGCGGCCGGGGATGTACTCTTCCATCAGCGCCATGCCGATGCCTTGCGCGATACCGCCCTCGATCTGGCCTTCGGCCAGCAGCGGGTTGATCGCCTTGCCCACATCATGCGCGGCGGTGATCTTGATCAGCTTCACCGTGCCGAGCTTGAGATCGACCTCCAGTTCGGCGATCTGCGCGCCATAGCCGTAAACGGCGTAGGGTTTGCCCTGGCCCTTGGCATCGAGGGGCAGCGTCGGCGGGTCGTAGGTCTCCTCGGCGCGGAAGACGAAGCCCTCGGCATCCAGATCCAACGTCGTGAGGTCGATGCGGCGCGTGGCTTCTCCCTCGCGGATGACGATCGCCGGGCCGTCGAGTTGGAGAGCGGCTTTTTCCGAAACATTGGCGAAACGAAGTATCTTTTCACGCAAGGCGCGGCCGGCCTTCTCGGCCGCCTTGCCGGTGACGAAGGTCTGGCGCGAGGCCGATGTCTTGCCGGCATCGGGAGTAATTGATGTATCGGCGCTCTTCAGCTGGAATCTCTCCAGCGGCAGGCCGAGCGCGTCGGCGCAGATCTGGGCGATGACCGTGTTCGAACCCTGGCCGATATCGACCGCGCCCTGGTGCAGGATGACCGTGCCGTCGGCCGCGATGCCGACCCGAATGGTCGACGGATTGGGCAGCGAGGTGTTGCCGCAGCCATACCAGCAGGACGCGACGCCGACGCCGCGCTTTCTATCTGTGTTGGCGCTGTTGAATGCCTCCGCATCGGCCGCCGCGCGCGCCCAGTGCGGCCGCAGCGATTCGAGGCATTCGGCAATGCCGACGCCGGAGTCCAGAAGCTGTCCTGTGACCGTTTCGGAGCCGTTCCGAAGGCAGTTCTTCAAGCGAAAATCGAGCCTGTCCATGCCGAGCTTGCCGGCCAGCTCATCATAGAGGGTCTCCTGCATGATCGTCGCTTGCGGCACGCCGAAGCCGCGGAAGGCGCCGGAGATCGGCCCATGCGTATGGATGGCGCGGCCTTCGGCGCGGTAGTTCGGCGTCGCATAAGGTCCGGAGGCGTGCACCGGCACGCGGTTGGCCACGGTAGGGCCCCAGCTTGCATAGGCGCCGGTGTTGAAATCGCCTTCGAAGATCATGCCGGTGACAAGGCCGTCGGCATCGGCGCCGATGGTTGCTTTCATCTCGGCCGGATGGCGCTTGGTGGTCGACATCATCGATTCGGTGCGGGTGTAGGCAAGTGCCGCCGGCCGCCCAGTCTTCATCGCCACAAGGCCGATCAGCGGCTGCAGCGAGACGTCGAGCTTCGAGCCGAAACCGCCGCCGGTCGCGGTCGGCACGATGCGCACCTTGTCGACGGCAAGGCCGAGCACCTTCGCCGTCTCGTCGCGGTCCATATAGGGCGCCTGGGTGCAGGCGACGACGACCAGCGTGTCGCCGTCCACATAGGCATAGCCGGCTTCCGGTTCGATATAGGCGTGCTCGACATAGGAGGTGTCGATGACGCCGGACACCGTGAACGCTGCACCGGCAAGGGCCCCTTCCGGATCGCCGCGTTCGACGAAGCCGGAGGTCAGCAGGTTTGCCGGTCTGTTCTCATGGATGAGCTTGGCACCGCCGGCGCGCGCTTCGCAGGATTGGAGAACATGCGGCAATTCGGTCCAGCGGATCGGAAAATCCGAGAGGTCGATATCGAGCATCGCCTCGCGCTCGCCAGCGACCAACGCCACCGCCTCACCGCGAAGGCGGGCAAACCCTTCGGCCAGTGCCGGCTGGTCGGCGAAGGGGCCGATGACGCCGAAACAGTTTTTTCCCGGAATGTCGGCGGCGGTGAAGACGCCGGCGACACCGGGATGTGCCTTCGCCCAGCCATCGAGGTCACCGAAGGCGAAGCTGGCGTGATAATGCGGAGAGCGGATCACCAGTACCGCCAGTGCATCGGCGGGGAAGGAATCGCTGCCGAATTTCTCAGCCCCGGTGACCTTCGGCACGCCGTCGAGCCGGATGGGCGAGGAACCGATCGCGTGGCCTGACCGGGGCAAGCGGAAATCCAGGCTTGCTGCCTGCAGGGAGGCATCCATCACTGCGGCAATGATCTTCCGGTAGCCGGTGCAGCGGCACAGAATTCCGCCGAGCGCGTCCTGTACCTCGACCTCGGTGGGGCTCGCCTTCTTCTCCAGCAGAGCCGTCGCCGCAACCAACAGGGCGGGCGTGCAAATCCCGCACTGCGCAGCGCCATGGGCAAGGAAAGAGGCCTGCAACGTCGACAGCCGGCCGTTGGCAAGCCCTTCAACTGTCGTCACCGATGCGCCGGCAGCGGACGCCGCCGACATCAGGCAGGCGCAGACGGGATCGCCGTCGACCAGCACCGTACAGGCGCCGCAATCGCCGGCATCGCAGCCGACCTTGGTGCCGGTCAGCCCCAGTTCGTCGCGCAGCACCAGGGACAGTCGGCGCAGCGGCGGCACATTGACCGATACGGCGCTGCCATTGACCTCGAAGGCGATGTCAACGCGCTCCGGGCCGCGAGCAGGCCGAACGGCGCCCAGGTCGGGCACTGCTTCACGCACGTCAGGTTGAACCTGGCTCATGCCGCCACCTCTTCGCCAGTCGTCCGCCCCACAGCCGCAAGCACGGCGCGGGCAACAATCTCGCGCACTGCATCAAGCCGGTATTCGGCGCTGCCGCGCACATCGGCGATCGGCGACAGTTCGCTCATCGGCGCGGACAGGACCGCATCGGCAAGCTCGCCATCCACCGGCAGCCCGCACAACGCGGCTTCGACGCCGGCCAGCCGCTTGGCCACCACCGAACAGGAGCCGGCCGCGACCGCCGCTTGCCGGACGGTGCCATTGTCGACGGCCAGACGTGCTGCCACCATGGCGATGGAAATGACGAGGTAGCGCCGGGCGCCGAGCTTGACGAAAGCCGACGTGCCGCTGGGCTTCGGCACGCGGATCGCCGTGACCATCTCACCGGGCAGCAGAGCCGTGCGGCGGTTGCCGAGAATGAAGTCCTGCAACGGCAGGTGCCGCGTCGCAGCCACCGAGCGCAGCTCGACCCC
>NZ_RZPF01000055.1:0-14578 GCF_004022735.1 Mesorhizobium sp. M7A.F.Ca.AU.001.01.1.1 | reverse complement strand
CGCCTGCTCGCGTCATCCGGGCGATATAGCCGGAAAGGTTCAGCACCAGCGGCAGCGCCGGCAGGATCAGATAATAGCCATGCGTCCAGAAGCCCGCGCCATCGGGCGCAACTCCGGAGATCGGGAACCAGTTCAGCCACAGGCCGAAAACGATGAGCAGCATCAGGCCGGAAACGAAATCAGGCACAATGCCGAAGGAGACGCCCGCCATCACGATCAGCCGGTCGATGAGGCGGCCCGCATTGAGACCGGCGATGACGCCGGCACCAACGCCGAGCGGAACGAGGAAGAGCAAAATAATCCCGGCAAGCGCCGCGGAGCGCTTGAGGCTTTCCAGCACGAAGGGCGCCACCGGCCCGCGCATCGACAGCGAGGTGCCGAAGTCACCGGTGACCGCTTTGCTGAACCAGAGCCAATACTGGACGAGAACCGGCTGGTCGGCGCCTAGCCGCTTGTTCAGTTCCGCCACCGCTTGCGCGTCGGCAAAAGGCCCGAGCATGACACGGCCCACATCGCCGGGCAGGACCTGCCCGGCGAAGAACACCAGAATGCTGACCAGCCACAGGGTGAGGACAAGTGTGCCCACACGCGCTGACAGAATGCGACCGGTCAGCATGTCGCGATCATGCCTGGACGAAGGAAACGCGGTCGAGCAGGAGATGCGAAATCGCGGTGAAGCGTACGCCCTCGACCTTGGAGCTGACGATGCGGCTGTATTGCGAGAAGTAGCTGATGATCGCCGGCGTCTCGTCGAGCAGCAAGGTCTGGATCTTGCGGGCAACAAGGCGCTGTGCCTGCAGGTCGCGCGCCTTCGAGTAGTCAAGCAGCAGCGCGTCATAGGCCGGGTTGTTGAAATGTGCCGCGTTCCAAGCTCCCGAACTCTTTAGCGTGGCGTTGAGGAAGATGTCGGGCGTGCCGCGGTGGCCATAGTCGGTGATGCCGAGCACCGAATCCAGCCATGGCGAACTGCCAAACGTCGCCGAGCCGTAATAGGCGTCCTGCGGCAGGACATTGAGCTTGACGTCGATGCCGGCCTTCTTGGCGAAGTTCTGGATGATGACCGCATAGTCGGGAATGTCATAGGCGCGTTCGGTGGTCAGCGTCACCTCGAAGCCGTTGGGCACGCCCGCCTCGCCAAGCAGCCGCTTGGCCTCGGCAATGTCCTGCTTGCGCTGCGGCACCGATGGATCGGCCGAGGGGAAGGTCGGCGCGAACGGCGTGTCGTTGCCGACGATGGCGCGGCCCTTGAGCAGGCCCTTGACCACAGCCTCTCGGTCGATCGTGAGCGCCAGCGCGCGGCGGATGCGCTTGTCGGTAAACGGCGCCTGGTCGGTCCTGAGATGCACCTGGTCGTGCGAGCTCGCCTGCACGCTCAGCAGCTTGAAGTTGGGATTGCCCTCGATCGCCAGCTCCAGCCGCGTCGTGCTTGGGATCACGTCGAGCTGGCCGGCCTGCAAAGCCAGCACCTGTGCCTGCTCGTCGTCGAAGAACTTGATCTCGATCCGGTCGGGCAGCGCCTTGTCGCCCCAGTAATTCTCATTGCGCACGAAGCTGGCGCCTTGCTTGGGGCGGAAGGATTCGAGCTTGAACGGACCGGTGCCGTTGAAAGTCTTCTCGAAATCACCGGCATAGTCGGCAGGCAGGATGACGGCATTGTAGACGTCGGAGGAGACATAGAACGGGAAGTTGCTGTTCGGACCGTCGAGATCGAAGGCGACGGTTTCGTCGTCGACCAGCTTGGCGCCGCCCTTGGACAGGATGCCCTTGTAGGCGGACAACGCCGACGAGCCGCTGGCCGGATCGACCAGCCGCTCGAAGCTCGCCACAACGTCTTTGGCGGTGACCGCGCGGCCATCGTGGAATTTTACCCCTTGCCGCAATTTGAAGGTCCAGCGGCTGGCCGTCTCGTTGGCCTCCCAGGACAGAGCCAGCTTCGGCTGCAGACCATCCTTCGGATCGTCGAGGATCAGATACTCGCCGACCTGGCTGATCACCCCGATGCTGGCCGGATCGGTGACCGAAACCGGATCGATCGCCTTGGTCGGCTGGCCGAGCCCGACGCGAACCGTGCCGCCGCCGGCAGCCGCGGCGCGCGCGCCTCCCAACCCCTGCGAGGCGGCAAAGCCGGTCAGGCCGAGCAGTGCGGCATATCTGAGGAGATCGCGGCGCTTGAGAAAGCCGCCCTGATGTTCGTCGACGGCGACATTCCAGATGTCCCCCGACAGATTGCGAACTGCGTCGATATCTCTGCGTCTGGTCATTTTGAAACCCTGCTTTGAAATGAAGATTGAAAATCTATGCGACGGGCTCGCCGTCGAGATGGATGCGGTCGACGGCCTGCGGATAGAAGGCGATGAGGCCCTTGATCTTCGGCATTTCCTCAATGGGATCCCGGTAGCTCCAGGCGATATCAGGGCGCACCGAACCGTCGCTCAGCAGGCCGGACCAGTAAGAGGCGATGCCCTTGTAGGGACATCGCGTCGTGGTGACGGACGCCGTCAGCCGCTCCAGCCGGATGTCTTCCGCGGGCAGATAAAAACGCGTCGGCAGATGCGTCTCGAACAGCAGCACCGGGCGGTGGCTGTCGGCGATCGGCTCGCCGTCGAACCAGATCTGCAAATGGCTCGAGCTTTGCAGAACATCGATGCGTGCATAGGGATCGCGGGCGTGGACGAAGACTTCCTCTTCCTCCTCGAACCACTGGTCGACGGCCTTCCAGGTGAATGCAATGCGGCCGGCCAGCGGCGCCAGGTTTTCATCCGGCGGTGACACGAACGACCACGCCGCGTTGGCGCTGCGCCTGTCGCCGCTGTCGATATCCCAATAGGCGGTCTCGCCACCGACCGGATGCGGCTCGCGATGCAGCGAAGGTTTCAGCACCGATGGGTCGACCGCTGACGGCGGGAAGAAATAGATCGGCAGGAAATGGTTGGAGCGCAGCACCAGCACGTTGCGGCTGTCGGCGATGGTGCGGCCGCCGAATTTGACGCGCACACGCTTGGGGCTGTGCAGGACATTGACGAGCTGCGGCGCGGTCGCTTCGCGTGGCTGCAATCTTGGTGCGACGGTCATGATCGTTCTTCCGGTCAGGACACGGCACGCGCATTGTCGCGCTGCTCGGCGAAGCGGTTGGCGGGCCGCGCCAGGCCGAAACGGTCGCGCAGCGTTCCCGGCCCGTATTCGGTCGGGAAGACGCCGCGCCGCTGCAGCTCCGGCACCACCTGTTCGGCAAAATTCACCCAGTCTTCTGGCAGCAGCGGGAACATCAGGTTGAAGCCGTCAGCGGCACCCGAAACGAACCAGTCCTGCAACTGGTCCGCGATCTGTACCGGCGTGCCGGCAACCGTCGGCACCGAACCGCTGTTGGCGAGCTTGCGCGCGATCTCGCGCAGGCTGAGATTCTGCTTCGCCCACTGCTTGACCCGGTTGAGCGATGTGCGCCCGCCATTGAACGTGCTTTCGTCCGGCAGCGGCGGCAGCGGCCCGTCCGGCGGGAACAGCGACAGGTCCAACCCGCTCCAGCTCGACAGAAGGTCGATGCCGACCTGATCCGGCAGCAAGGTCTGCAGGTATTCTTGCTTTTCCCGGCCTTCCGCTTCGGAGGCGGCGACGATCGGCAGGATGCCGGGCAGGATCTTGAAGCTCTCCGGCCGCCTGCCGTGGCGGGCCAGCCGCTCGTTGATGTCCTGACGGTATTTGATGCCATCCTCCTTGGTGCTGTAGATGGCGAAGTGCGCATCGGCCTGGGCGGTGGCGAAGTTCTTGCCATCTTCGGACGAGCCGGCCTGGACGATTAGCGGATGGCCTTGCGGCGGCCGCGAGACGTTGAGCGGCCCACGCACCTTGAAGTGCTTGCCCTTGTGATCGATAGGATGGACCTTGTCGGGGTCGGCGAAATGGCCTGACGCCTTGTCGATCAGCAGCGCCTCGTCTTCCCAGCTGTCCCACAGCGCCTTGACGATATCGAGGAATTCGGCCGCGCGCTCATAGCGGAAAGCATGTTCGATATTGCCGTCGCGGCCGAAATTGCGCGCCTCCTCATCCATGGCCGAGGTGACGACGTTCCACGACGCCCTGCCCTTGCTGATATGGTCGAGCGAGGCGAACATGCGCGCCACATTGTACGGCTCGCTGTAGGAACTCGACGCCGTGGTGATCAGGCCGATATGCTTGGTCACGCTAGCCAGCGCCGATAGCAGCGTCAGCGGTTCGAGGCGGGCATTGGCGTAATGGGCGACGCCGCTCTTGACTGAATCCCAGATCGACACGTGGTCGGCGACGAAGATGGTGTCGATCCTGGCGCGTTCGGCCGCCTGCACGAGATCGCGGTAGAATTCGAAATCCAGTACCTCCCGCCCCGGCGCCCTCGGGTGGCGCCACGACATCCGATGATCGCCCTGCGGGTTGAAGAAGAATGCGCTGAGGATCATGTGGTCTCGAGCCATGCCGGGCCTCCTTCCAGATCTGCTCCGGAGACCGTCGCGCTGCCTCGGCAGACGGCGACAATCTCTGCTGATGCGAGAAAGGTAGATTGCGCTCCGGCTTAATTCGAGTAAATTTATAGAGATAATGAATTGCGAAAGCGGAAGCGATTGCCCTCGATGGCGGCGCTGGAAGAAAGTGGTTTCAAGTCCCCATGTCCTCCTCGGTTCTGAACGTAGACCAGCTGTCCGTGGCCTATGACGGGCGCAAGGGATCGCATCCCGCCGTCAGCGGCGTGTCACTGCACATCGGCGAAGGCGAAGCGCTCGGCCTGGTTGGCGAGTCGGGATCGGGCAAAAGCTCGGTGGCGCTCGCCATATTGCGCTATCTGCCGAAAAACGCCCGCATCGCTGCGTCGGCGCTGGAATTCCAGGGCCGCGAAATCCGCGACCTTTCCGCCGAGCAACTGCGCCGGCTCAGGGGAAATCATATCGCCGCGGTCTACCAGCATCCCGGTGCTGCCCTCAATCCAAGCATGACGATCGGCCGCCAGATCACCGAGACGGTCATGCGGCATCGCCCGGTTCGCCTCGAAGAGGCGCGCGGGCGCGCCGCCGAACTGCTGGGCCGCGTCCGGGTCAGCCATCCGGAGCGGGTGCTGGATCTCTATCCGCACGAACTCTCCGGCGGCATGCAGCAGCGCGCCAACATCGCCATTGCCATTGCGCTCGACCCATCGCTGCTGGTGCTGGATGAGCCGACGACGGCGCTCGACGCCAGCGTCCAGTCCGAGATCATCGCCATCCTCTCCGACTTACGCAAGGATCACAAAACCAGCATCCTGCTGATCAGCCACGACATCAATATGATCCGCCGCTCCTGCGACCGGGTGGCGGTGATGCAGGCGGGAACCGTGGTCGAAAGCGGCGTCGCGAGCGATGTCTTCGACAACCCCTCTCACGCCTACACCAAGGCGCTCATCGCCTCGATCCCGGCGCTCAACTACACCAAGCGGGACGGAAGACTGGCGGAGACGGACGGCGTGCCAGCGCACCCAATGGCCCAAGGCGAAGACGCCGGCCTGCCAAAAGAACGCCGCATCGCGATCGCCTGCAAAGGCATCAGTCATGCCTTCGGCAGCCAGCCAGTGCTGCACCACGTCGATCTCGACATCGGCCAGGGCGAGACCTTCGGGCTGATCGGCGAGTCCGGTTCTGGCAAGTCGACCCTGGCACGGATCGTCACCGGTCTGCAGACGCCAAGCGCCGGATCGGTCGAACTGTTCGGCAGGACGGTCGCGCCGCGCGTCGAGAAGAGAAACCTTGCCGAACGCCGCGACGTGCAGATGGTCTTCCAGTCGCCGGATCGCACGCTCAATCCGCGCCAGCGGATCGGCACGATCCTCGGCCGCCCGCTGCGCAGGCTCGCCGGCCTGCGCCGCAGCGAAGTGAGAGCCCGCGTCGGCGACCTGCTGCAATCGGTTCGCCTCGCCGGCGCCACGGCCGAGCAGAAGTCGCGTTCGCTGTCCGGCGGCCAGCGGCAGCGGGCGGCAATCGCGCGCGCCTTCGCCGGCGTGCCGAAGGTCGTCGTGCTCGATGAACCGACCTCCGCGCTCGACGTCTCCGTCCAGGCGACCGTTCTCAACCTGCTCAACGACCTGCAGCGCGACAAGGACACGACCTATCTGTTCATCAGCCACGACCTCAGGGTGGTGCGCTACATGGCCGACAGGATCGGCGTGCTCTATCGCGGACGCCTGGTCGAAACCGGCTCCTCCGACCAGATTTTTCGCGGCCCCAACCACCCCTATACGGCCCTGCTTTTGGCTGCGTCCTCCGACGAAGCTGCGCCGAGACTATCCGCTCCAATCGAGATCGAGGCAGCCGGCGTCCCGAATACGGGGTGCTCCTTCGCCGACCGCTGCCCGCTGGTCCTGCCCGACTGCCGAAAGGCGGAGCCGCCGGCCCGAGAGGTCGCGGCCGGCCACCGGATCGCCTGCTGGCGGCACCGCCAGGGTTTTTGAGCGGCTCAACAGCAGTCCGAAGGTCCGCCGCGGCGGGGTTTTTGCGGCAAGCAGATGGTCGATGTACGAACCTCTCTGACGGCTGCCGCCAAGTTCACGCGGCTATGCCGGGGTTGGGAGCTTCCTCGCATACAATTACATTCGTTTATGCTAATATATTTCAGCCATGCACATTCGTTCATGGCGAACATGTGGGAGGATGCGATGAAAACCATGAATCGCAGGTCTGCAATTGCTCTCGGTGTGACGGCTGCCGCGATAACGCCTCTGTTCACCCTGGCGGCATCAGCGAAGAAATACGGCCCGAAGGAAGGCAAGGAGATTGCGCCCGGTGTCAGGGTGGTTGAGGTCAGCACCGGCAACTCCGACATTCCCGCCTACAAGAGCATCGCAATTGTCGACGTGGTATTTCAGCCCGGCGCACACGCGCCTCAGACGGTGATGGACAACGATATGGTCTGCACCATTGCTTCAGGTGCGTTCACGATCAAGAAGGCCGACAAGGAATTCAAGCTCAAGACGGGTGACATGTACACCTGCGCCAAAGGCAAGACCGACGAGGCGACAAATACAAGCAAGGAGGTCGGCGTGCATCGGATCGCCGTCCTGATACCTGCCTAGCAAACCGGAATCCGGCCGGATGGGAGGTCGCATTCCGTCCGGCCGTCGCTTGCGTACACTAGGTGCTGACCTCGTCCGGCCAACGCCCTTCGGCAAGATCGGCAGGATTACGCCGCTGGTGCCAGCCGGGTCACAGCCGCATGTTCGCTTTCCTTCAGGCACAGTGCGATGCCGGCATTGGCTCTTGAAGGGCCAAGCCAGACCCGCGTAACATAGCGCCAAGTCAACCGCTCACATTGAGTCTGCTTTATTAGTCCGGGCTAACGTCCGGATTGGTTTGGATATTTTCCTTGAACACGCAAGCAACCAGCAGCGCACCGGAGCGCGGCAAATCGTTTGCCCATGTGGCGGAAGCCTCCTGGGGCAAGGGCCTCAGCACCTTGCTCCGCATCGTGCGCATGACGCTGCGCCATCCCTGGCAGGTCGCCATCACCATCGTCTCGACCTTCATCGCCGCGACGCTGCAGCTTTTCATTCCACGCCTGCTGGGACGCGCCATCGACCAGGCGCAAGGTGTGATGGCCGCGGGTGCCGGCGCTGCGGCGGAACAGGCGCTGTGGAACACGGCGCTGACGCTGCTCGTCGTCTCGATCCTGCGCGGCCTCTTCACCATGGCGCAGAACTACTATGGCGAGGCCGTCGGTCATCGCACCGGCTATGAACTGCGGCTGGCCTTCTACGAGAAGATCCAGCGCCTGAGCTTCGCCTACCACGACAGGGTCCACACCGGCGATTTGATCACGCTCGGCCTGCTCGATCTCGACGGCGTGCGCATGTTCTTCTCCACCGGCATTTTGCGTGTGGTGCTGCTCGGCGTGCTGATCGGCGTCGGCGCCTATCTCCTGATCAGCACCGATCTCATGCTCGGGCTGCTCAGCCTGAGTTTCGTGCCCCTCGTCGCCTGGCGGTCCTCGGTCACCCAGCTGGCGTTGCGCAGCACCTGGTTGACTTTGCAGGAGCGGCTGTCTGTGCTGAGCCGGGTGATGGATGAGAACCTCGGCGGCATCCGCGTCGTGCGGGCCTTTGCGGCACAGCGGCATGAGCTGGAAAAATTCGACCGCGCCAAGCTGTCGGCGCTGGAGCTTGCCAATCAGCGCGTCGACATCCGCGTCTCCAACACCAGCGCCATGAACTTCTCGTTCCTGGCCGCCATGGGGCTGGTGCTCTGGTTCGGCGGCCAGAAAGTGATTGCAGGCCAGATCAGCGTCGGCACGCTGGCCCAGTTCCTCACCTTCATGACCATCCTGCAGATGCCGGTGCGCCAGCTCGGCCTTATGGTCAACTCCTTCGCGCGCGCCTCGACCTGCGGCAGCCGGCTATTCGAACTGCTCGACGCCGAGCTCGACATCGAGGACGCGCCCGGCGCCAAGGATCTCGTCGTCACCGATGGCGTGCTGCGCTTCCACAATGTCGGCTTCCGCTACGAGGGCGCGGGCGACCGGCCGACTCTGTCGGGCATCTCCTTCGAGGCGAGGTCCGGCGAGACCATCGGCATCGTCGGCCCGCCAGGCAGCGGCAAGTCGACCATCGCGCACCTGATCCCGCGCTTCTACGACGTCACCTCAGGCGCGATAACCATCGACGGCCAGGACATCCGCAAGGTGACGCTGCAATCGTTGCGCAAGGCCGTCGGCGTCGTGCAGCAGGACGCGTTCCTGTTCACCACCTCGATCGAGAACAACATCGCCTACGGCAATCCCTGGGCGCGCGAGACCCGCATCGGGCAGGCAGCCGAGTACGCCCAATTGCACAATTACATCATGGGCCTCCCAGCCGGTTACACCACAGTCGTCGGCGAGCGCGGCGCGTCGCTTTCCGGTGGCCAGCGGCAGCGCCTGACCATCGCCCGCAGCCTGATGCTGCGGCCGTCCGTGCTGGTCTTCGATGATTCCACCGCGGCCATCGACGCCGGCACCGAACAGCGTATCCGGGCAGCGATGAAACGCTTCGCCAGGGATCGCGTGACGCTCATCATCTCGCACCGGCTGAGTTCGCTGATGCATGCCGACCAGATCCTGTTCGTCGAGGGCGGCCGGATCGTCGAGCGCGGCACGCATGAGGAGTTGCTGGCGCTCGGTGGACGCTACCGCGCGCTCCATGACCTGCAGTTGCGGCCGGACGATGAGCGGCCCGTGGCGGGAGCCGCGTGATGCAGACACCGGCCGACGACGAGGAGGAAGACACCAGCGGGCCACCGACAAAGGCGGTCGTGGGCTCGCACCGCGACGACGAAGAGGTCTTCGGCAAAGCTTATGACCCTCGCATCGTGCGGCGTATCTGGAGCTTCGTGAGGCCGTATCAGAACCGGATTTTCATCTCAGTCGCCGCGGTGCTGGTGTTCACGCTGACCCAGCTGGCGATCCCGCTGGTCATCCGCTACGCCATCGACCACGGCATGACGGCTGGCAAGCTCGACCAATCGGTAATGATCGCCGCGATCAGCGCTTTCGCCGTGATCATCCTGATCAACTATGCTGCCAGCTATGTGCAGGAAAGCGTCGTCGGCAAGGTGGCCGAAAACGTGCTGTCGGACCTGCGCCGCGCCATGTTCAGCCATCTGCAACGGGTCTCGCTGAGCTTCATGGACAAGACCGAGGTCGGCCGGCTGATGTCGCGCCTGCAGGGCGACGTCAATTCGATGCAGGAATTCCTCGAAACATCGGTGATGTCGGTAGGCGACATCGTGCTGTTGTTCGGCATCGTCAGCGTGCTTTTGTGGCTCGATTTCCGACTGGGCCTGCTGACGCTGTCGACCATGCCGGTGCTGTTCATCGTGCGCCTTTTCTGGCTGCCGCGCGCCAAGGTCGCCTTCATGGCCGCGCACGAAACCAACTCGATCGCCAACGGCGCACTGGCCGAAGGCATCCATGGCGTGCGCACGGTGCAGAGCCTCGAGCGCCAGCACGTCAATTTCGACCTCTACGACGAAAAGGTGCTGGCCAACCTCAATGCCCATTTGAGGTCGGCGAAATACGCGCAGGTAATGGTGCCGATCGTCGACACGCTGACCGGCATCGCCATGGCAACTGTCATCGTCGTCGGCGGGTCGATGGTGCTCTCGCACAGCCTCGACATCGGCGTCATGGTGGCGTTCCTGTTCTACATCCAGCGCTTCTTCGACCCGATCCGCTCGCTGACCATGCAATACAGCGTCATGCAGCGCGCCATGGCTTCGGGCCAGCGCATCTCCGAAGTGCTCGACGTGCCGGTCGATGTCAGCGACAGGCAAGGTGCGGTGGCGCTGTCGCGCGATATGGACGGCTCGGTCGAGTTCAGGAACGTCACTTTCGGTTATAGGCCGAACCAGCCGGTGCTGAAGAACATCTCCTTCCGCGTCAACCCGGGCGAGACCGTAGCCCTTGTCGGCCCGACCGGATCGGGCAAATCCAGCTCGATGGCGCTGGTGCACCGCTTCTACGATGTCTGGTCGGGTGAGGTTCTGGTCGGCGGCCATGATGTGCGTGACCTCACCCAGGATTCGCTCGGCGATCAGGTGGCGATGGTGCTGCAGGAGCCGTTCCTGTTCTCCGGCTCGGTGCTGGAAAACATCCGCTACCACAAGACATCAGCCAGCCGCGAGGAGGTGGTCCGCGCCGCACAAGCCGTCGGCGCGCACGATTTCATCGAGAACCTGCCAGATGGCTACGATACCGAACTCGAGCAGCGCGGCGGCAATCTCTCGCTGGGCCAGCGCCAGCTGATCAGCTTCGCGCGCGCGCTGGTGGCGGATGCAAAGATCCTGGTGCTCGACGAAGCCACGGCCAGCATCGATTCCTACACCGAGATGCTGATCCAGAAGGCGCTGATCACGCTGCTGGAAGGCCGCACCGGGCTGGTCATCGCCCACCGTCTGGCCACTATCCGCGGCGCCGACCGCATCATCGTGCTGCAGAACGGCGAGATCGTCGAAAGCGGCAACCACGAACAGCTGATGGCAAGAAAAGGCCTCTACGCCCGCCTCTACAACATGAACTACGCCTCGTTCGACGACATTTCCGAAGGCGAGCTGGAACTGGACGCGGCAGTCGGCAAGGCGACGTGATTGGACCTGCAAACGACCGCAGGCGCCTAGGCCATTTCGGGGCGTTTTGAACCCTCGCGGATGGCCTTGTGCACGCCGCGTTGCAGATCCATGAATACAGGGCTTTCCATCACCTCTTCGCGGCGCGGGCGCTCGATATCCACGTTGAATGTCTGCGTGATACGTCCCGGGCCGATGCCCATGACGACGATGCGGTCCGACAGATAGACGGCCTCCTCCACATCATGGGTGACAAACAGGACGGTCAACCTGTGTTCCTCCCAGATCTGGGTCAGCAGTTCCTGCATCTGATGCCGGGTCAAGGCATCGAGCGCGCCGAAGGGCTCGTCCATCAACAGCATCTTGGGCCGGTAGGAAAGCGCGCGCGCAATGGCGACGCGTTGTTTCATGCCGCCCGAGAGTTCGGCTGGATAGCGGTCCGCACTACCAGACAGCTTGACGAGTTCGAGATGCTCCAGCGCGATCCTGCGGCAGGTCGGGCGATCGTAACCAGCGGCCTTGAGCGCAAACTCGATGTTCTGCCGCGCCGTCAGCCAGGGAAGCAGCGTGTAGGACTGAAAGACGACGCCACGGTCGAGTCCAGGCTGCAGGATCGGCGCGCCATCGATGCTGAGATCGCCCGCGTCGAAGTCCTGCAGTCCGGCCACGATCGACAGCAGCGTGCTCTTGCCGCAGCCCGACGTGCCGACCAGGGAGACAAACTCGTTGTCGGCAAGATCCAGGTTGATACCGCGCAGCACTTCCGTGCGCCGCTCGCCCGTGCCGAAGCTCTTGTGGAGACCGGCGATCCGCAATTTGGGGCTCATCGGCTGGACCTCATTGCGAGCGGCCCTCTTGCTTGAACAGCACCTTTTCCAGCGCCTTCATCACCTGGTCGGTGATGAGGCCGAGCAGGCCGAGCAGCAGGATGTAGCCGATGATGGTGTTGGTCTGGAAATAGCGCTGGGACACGGTGATGCGATAGCCGAGCCCCGAAGTGGCGGCGACGAGTTCGGCCAGCACCAGCCAGGTCCATGCCCAGCCCAAGCTGATGCGCAGCGTATCCCAGATGCCCGGCAAGGCGCTGGGCACGACGATGCGCGTCAGGATCTTGCGATCCGGCAGGCCTAGCGTGCGCCCAAGGCCGATGAAATCGGCTGGAACCCGTTTTACATTGTCCATGATCATCAGCACCTGCTGGAAGAACGTGCCGATGAAGATGATCAGGAATTTCTGCGAATCGCCGGTGCCAGCCCAAAGGATGGAGAGCGGCACGAAAGCGACGACCGGCATGTAGCGGATGAAATCCACCAGCGGCTCGATGGCCGCTTCCCAGGAACGGAAACTGCCAATCAGCACGCCGATCGGTATCGACAGGGCCGAGGCGATGAGGAAGCCGATGGAGATACGGTACATCGAGGCTTTGAGGTCCAGCCACAACGTGCCGTCGGCCGCGAGCTTGGCGATCTGCATAGCGACGCTGCCCGGCGATGGCAGGAAGATCGGCTTTACCAATCCCAGTCCGGTCGCCGCCCACCAGGCAAGGCCGAGCCCGACGAACACGGCCACCGCGATCACCAGGAAGCGCGACCTGGCGATGGGCACGCCGATGCCGGAGGATCGGCGACGCCTCGCCTGTTTCGTGGGACGAGCCGGATCCGTTTGAGCGGGACGCTCCCCGGGCATCTGCGTCACCACCGCGATCCGGCCTTGGTCATTCCGCCGCCTTGACGAACGACGGGTCGATCATCTGCTCCGGCGTCACATCGGCCTGCAGCAGCTTGGCGTTCTTGGCGGCGGCTTCGACATCGGCGAAGGTCTTGGTGGTGAAATCACCGGTCAGCGCCGCCTTGTTTTCGGCGAGTGAGTAGTAACGCACGCCGTCAAAGGCGGTGTTGAGGTCCTTGACGTCCGAACCGACAGCCTTGGCGATGATGGCGCGCCCACCGGGCGTATCGGCATTGTAGTCCTTGAGCGCTGCGTCCCAGCTTTTGATCATGGCCAGCACTTGGCCGGGCCGCGACTTGATCACCTCGTCACGCACCACCAGCACGTCGCTGATCAGGCCGGGATCCTCGCCGGCGGTGAACAGCAGCTTGAGGTCCTTGTTCTGCGCCATGGCGACGGTGAGGTACGGTTCATAGGTCACCGCGACCGGCACCTGGCCGGCGATCAAGGCGCTGCCGGCGTCGGACGCAGGCATCGGAACCGGCTTCACATCGTCGATCGACATGCCGTTCCTGGTGAGCGCGTATTTGAGCAGGATGTCGCTCGTCGTGCCTTCCTCGAAGGCCACCTGCTTGCCCTTGAGGTCCGCGATGGAGGTGACGTCCTTGCCAGCGATGATCGCGTCGGCGGTCATGGAGACGTCGAGCAGCAGCACGATCTTCACCGGCAGGCCGGCCGCAACCATGCCCATCGCCGTGTGGGTGGCGATGTTGGCGGCGTCGAGCTGGCCGCTTGCAAGTGCTGCATTGATGTCCTTGTCCTCGGCGAAGTTGACGATCTGGACGTCGCTCAGCCCGTTCGTCTTGAACAGGCCCTTGGCCTCGGCGACATGCCACTGGCCATAGCCGAGCCAGGGCTCGATGCCGATCTTGAACGCTCCTGCCTCGGGCGTGGTGGGAATGGCCGCATCGGCCGCGTAGGCCGCCGGGGCGGCGGCGAGCCCGATGGCGGCGGCCATCACGAGCGCGCGAAATTGTCCTGTTAGGTTACGCATCATCCTTGTTCCCCTTGATGATCGGACCGCTTTTTCTGACTGAGGTAGCCGGTCCGGTGAGACTGCGGGTTTCTGCTCTTGCGGCACTGTGCCTCGGCGTCTTACCTGCCACTTCATGGTGAAGTGCGCGGATATTTCAGCGTCAGCGGGAGCGGATGTCAAGGCTAAAATACATACATGCATATACAAGTTGGAAAGACTCAATTTTTACGCGCTCCGGGATCGATCCGGTCTAGAAAATCGGTCACCCGATCGGTTCCGGCAACAGGTTCGCTGCCGACCATGACCGCCACCGAAAAGGCAATAAGGGAAGAAACCGGCGTGTGGCTGCGTGCGCCGGCGCGCAGGTTCATGACCAGCGTCGGCGACAGGAAGAGACCGGCCCGGAGCACCGCGCGCCAATCGGCCGGCAGCATGCCGCGCCGTTTGAGCTCAAGCAGCAATGGCCGCCACAGCGCTGTGGCCTTGACCTCCAGCAGGTCGCGGCGGACCGGGCTCAGGTCCCAGTCCGTGTCGACATGGAGCAGGTTTCCGTCCAGCCGCGCATGGGCGCGAAAAGCCTCGGTCGCGGTCGCCGGATCATAGAGCCAGAACGGGTGGGCGAAGATGTTGTGGAACGTCGCCTTCACCTCCGCCAGCAGCGTCGGGATATGCGAGCCTGCAAAGGCAGGATCGAAGAAGGACAGCTCCGCCCTCCCCGCCTTCGCCGTGTACCAGACATTGGCGTTGTGGGCGTCGCCATGCGCGACCACGCCGCCTGGATGGGCAG
>NZ_RZPF01000560.1:0-4486 GCF_004022735.1 Mesorhizobium sp. M7A.F.Ca.AU.001.01.1.1 | reverse complement strand
CGTGTATTCATTTCAAGGAAATAGAAGTTCTTGTCCTTGTCGACGATGAATTCGACCGTGCCGGCGCTCTGGTAGTCGACGGCCTTGGCCAGCGCCACAGACTGCTCGCCCATGGCCTTGCGTGTCGCGGCGTCCAGGAATGGCGACGGCGCCTCTTCGGCGACCTTCTGGTTGCGTCGCTGGATCGAGCATTCGCGCTCGCCGAGATAGAGCGCGTTGCCATGCGCGTCGGCCAGCACCTGGATTTCGATGTGGCGCGGATCGACGACGAATTTCTCGATGAAGAGACGATCGTCGCCGAACGAACTCTTGGCTTCCGAGCGCGCGCGGTCGAAGCCATCGCGCACTTCGGCTTCGCTCCAGGCGATGCGCATGCCCTTGCCGCCGCCGCCGGCCGAAGCCTTGATCATCACGGGATAACCGATTTCGCCGGCGATCTTTTCGGCATGATCGGCATTCTCGATGACGCCGAGCCAGCCGGGCACGGTGGAAACCTTGGCGGCGTTGGCGAACTTCTTCGATTCGATCTTGTCACCCATCGCCTTGATCGCCTTGGGCTTCGGGCCGATGAAAATGATGCCTTCCGCTTCCAGCGCCTCACAGAAGGCCGCCCGCTCGGACAGGAATCCGTAGCCGGGGTGCACGGCCTGGGCTCCCGTCTCCTTGCACGCGGCGATGATCTTTTCAGGGACGAGATAGCTCAGCGCGGCTGGCGAAGGCCCGATATGCACCGCCTCGTCGGCCATCTCGACATGCACGGCGTCGCGATCGGCATCGGAATAGACCGCGACGGTGGCAATGCCCATCTTGCGCGCCGTCTTGATGACGCGGCAGGCAATTTCGCCGCGATTGGCGATCAGGATCTTGGTGAACATGCGAAATGTCATCCCTCGGGTCGGCCGTTCCTTTTATGGCCTGTGCTTGCAGGGTCAAGCCGACCATGCAATTCACTGCCTTTCAATCGACTTGCGATTCCAATTCATCGCTGTGGCCCAGTCGGGGAGCCAGCTGCCAGTTGATCGTGTCGGCAAAACCTGAAACCTTGGAAAAAAATTCGCATTGGAGGACGCCTGATGAAAACCCGCGCCGCTGTCGCTGTTGCCGCCGGAAAGCCGCTGGAGATCATGGAGGTCGACCTCGAGGGCCCGCGCGAGGGCGAAGTGCTGGTCGAGATCAAGGCGACAGGCATTTGCCACACCGACGAATTCACACTGTCGGGCGCCGATCCGGAAGGTCTGTTTCCGGCCATCCTCGGCCATGAGGGTGCCGGCGTCGTCGTCGATGTCGGCAAGGGTGTCACCTCGCTCAAGAAGGGCGACCACGTCATCCCGCTCTATACGCCGGAATGCCGCCAGTGCCCGTCCTGCCTGTCGAGAAAGACGAACCTCTGCACGGCGATCCGCGCCACGCAGGGCCAGGGCCTGATGCCCGATGGTTCGTCGCGCTTCTCGATCGGCAAGGACAAGATCTTTCACTATATGGGCTGCTCGACCTTCTCCAACTTCACCGTGCTGCCCGAGATCGCACTGGCCAAGGTCAACCCCGACGCGCCCTTCGACAAGATCTGCTACATCGGCTGCGGCGTCACCACCGGCATCGGTGCCGTGATCAACACCGCCAAGGTCGAGATCGGCGCCACCGCGGTCGTCTTCGGCCTCGGCGGCATCGGCCTCAATGTCATCCAGGGCCTGAAACTTGCCGGCGCCGGCATGATCATCGGCGTCGATTTGAACAACGACAAGAAGGAGTGGGGCGAGCGCTTCGGCATGACGCATTTCGTCAATCCGAAGGAGATCGACGGCGATGTCGTGCCCTACCTCGTCAACATGACCAAGCGTGGCGCCGACCAGATCGGCGGCGCCGACTACACATTCGACTGCACCGGCAGCACCAAGGTGATGCGTCAGGCGCTCGAAGCCTCGCATCGCGGCTGGGGCAAGTCGGTGGTCATCGGCGTTGCCGGCGCCGGCCAGGAGATCTCGACCAGGCCGTTCCAGCTGGTCACCGGCCGCACCTGGATGGGCACCGCCTTCGGCGGCGCGCGCGGCCGCACCGATGTGCCGAAGATCGTCGACTGGTACATGGACGGCAAGATCCAGATCGACCCGATGATCACCCACACGCTCAAGCTCGAGGACATCAACAAGGGTTTCGATCTCATGCATGAGGGCAAATCGATCAGAAGCGTCGTGGTTTACTGAGGAAGATCGCAGGCCGCGGTCCAACCGGCGCGCGGCCTCCGTGGTTCACAATGGGAGGAGAAAAGAAACATGAGCGAACTCCCCGCCATTCTCGTCGATGCAGACGCCTGCCCGGTCAAGGCCGAGGTCGAAAAAGTGGCCGACCGGCATGGCGTCGTTGTCACCTACGTCTCCAATGGCGGCCTGCGGCCGTCGCGCGATCCGATGGTCCGCAATGTCGTGGTCTCCAAGGGCGCTGATGCCGCCGACGACTGGATCGTCGACAATGCACGCACCAACGACATTGTGATCACCGCCGACATTCCGCTGGCCGCCCGCGCGGTGGCGCTTGGCGCCCATGTGCTTGGGCCAACCGGACGTCCCTTCACGCCGGAAACGATCGGCATGGCGGTGGCGATGCGCGACCTGAAGCAGCATCTGCGCGAGACCGGCGAAAGCAAGGGCTACAATGCCAGCTTCGCGCCGCAAGACCGGTCGCGGTTTCTGGGCGAACTCGATCGCATCTTGCGGCGTGCCATGAAATCGGCCACACCGGATTAGCGCTATCCAGGGCTGGAACCACCATGGCCGCCGAAGCTCCGATAGACAAACCCATGCAGCGCCACATGCTGTTTGCTGTGTCTGCCTGCTTCGGCGTCTTTGCGCTTCTGGTGGCGTTGCTGCTGCACGCTCCGCTTGCCTATTCGATCGGCGCCAACGCGTTCTTTGCCGCCTATGTCATTCTCGTCGTCGCCCAGATGCCGAAGTTCACCGGCAGGTATCTGAGCAAGAATGCGCGCGCCACCGACCAGCCGGTGCTGGTCATCTTCGCCGTGACGCTTGTCGTCGTCGGCGTTGCCGTTGTCGCATTGTTCCTGCTGATCAATCAGAAGGACAGAAGCCATCCCATCGAGCTCTTCTTCGCGCTGCTGTCGATCCCGCTCGGCTGGTTCACCATCCATGCCATGGCAGCGCTCCATTATGCTCATGTCTACTGGATGGATGGCGATGCGATGGATGCCGAGACCAGGAAGAAAATCCCGGTCGGCGGACTGCTGTTTCCGGGCGACAAACGGCCGGAGGGTTGGGACTTCCTCTATTTCTCGACGGTGATCGGCATGACGGCGCAGACCGCCGACACCAACATCTCGACGACGCATATGCGTCGTGTCGTGCTTGTCCACTCGATCCTGTCGTTTTTCTTCAACACGGTCATCGTCGCCGCTGCCGTCAATCTCGCCGTCAGCCTGGGCGGTCCGTAATAAATCCGTGATCGGATGAAACATCGGTTTGGATCGCGACGTATCAGGAGGACAATGAGCGCGCAGGCCATGCCGCGAGGCCGGGAGACGAAACACGATGGAATCCGTTGCCAGAAGCCAATCCGCCGCCGATCCAGGCGCTTCGGCGTCGAACGACAAAACGCTGATTTACCGGCAGTCGCGCTGGACGCGGCTGACGCATTGGCTGTGGGCCATCTCGCTGTTCTTCATGCTGTTGTCCGGCCTGCAGATCTTCAATGCCCGTCCGCAGCTCTATATCGGCAAGCAATCGGGCTTCGATTACAACAACACCATCTTCGCCATCGGCGCCGAGAACTCCGATGCGGGTCCGCGCGGCTACACGGAGATCTTCGGCAAACGCTTCAACACCACTGGGGTGCTCGGCTGGTCGGGTCCGGCCGGCCAGGAGACGTCCCGCGCCTTCCCGTCCTGGGCGACCATCCCGTCCTACTATGATCTCGGCACTGCGCGCGTCATCCATTTCTTCTTTGCCTGGATACTCACCACGACGTTGATCGTCTGGCTGGTCGCCAGCATCGTCAACGGTCACATCCGCCGCGATCTCGCGCCACGCCTCGACGATTTGAAGCGGTTGCCGCAAGACATCGTCGACCACGCCAAGCTCAAATTCCACCACACGCGCGAATACAACACGCTGCAGAAGATGGCCTATGGCGGGGTTCTGTTCGTGCTGCTGCCGCTGATGATCATCACCGGTCTGGCGATGTCGCCAAGCATGAACTCGGTGCTGCCTTTCCTCAACGATCTGCTCGGTGGCCGGCAGACGGCACGCACCATCCATTTCACCGTGATGGTGCTGCTGGTCGCCTTCTTCGTCGTCCATATCCTGATGATCCTGGCCGCCGGCCCGATCAACGAGCTGCGCTCGATCATCACCGGCTGGTACCGCACCGATCCTCCCGCACAGAACGACAATACAGCCGAGAGGAGTGCCTGACATGGCGAAGTTTGAGATCAGCCGCCGCAAATTCCTGACCGCTGCCGGCCTTGGCGCTTCCGGTA
>NZ_RZPF01000559.1:0-4490 GCF_004022735.1 Mesorhizobium sp. M7A.F.Ca.AU.001.01.1.1 | reverse complement strand
GTCACCCTACAATCGTTGTTTATCTTTCTTTAAATCATTCATCCCAAATCAATCTTAAATTTTTGTTTATTGGTATATATTGGTCAAATGTTAATCCATCAAAATCAAAAGTAATCGATTCATCTTTTGCTATTCCCCTTAATTTTGACCCAAAATAGGATAACGAGCTCATTATAACCTTAAACTCACTCAATCCAGTCAACTTTATTCTTGATGTTACTTTCCCGTTTCTTATGAAGATTGCCTCTGTTTCATATAAATATTCTTCGCTTTTATTTTTATTGATTTTTGTTATTCCAAACTCAAATAAATCATCTGAGTTCAAAACTTCCAGCCTCTCCCGAAATAGAAATTTCATAGCTACATTTTCCATATTGGAAACGGCGGCAAGGGTTTCCCTGCCCTACAAGCGGCATATCTTTCACTGGCTATTGCCATACAAGCTGCATACCAATTTCTACCAGCTTTGGTTGTGCGCCCGCCACCACGCCCCGAGGATAGCAATTGGCACTGCGCCTCATCAGCGGCAAGCTGTTCCTCACAAGGGTCGTCATCCGGCGGCCCAGCTGGCGGCGGAGGCGGAGGCGTCGTACGCCGTTCCGACGGCATCGGGCAAGATTGTGGCCCTGGCTGCGGGGGGGGGACGTAAAACGCAGTCCAAGGGATTGCCACCCCAACACCACCATCGATTCCCTCCTGGACCTGGAACCCAATACAACCCGCTCGGATCCACCTTCATCAGCGGGCTGTTGCCGACATACGCCCACCTTGACGGCCCATTCGGCATACCGAGCGGATCGGGCTGCAGATAGCGCCCGATGGAAGCATCATAATGGCGGTGCCAATTGTAGGCGAGCCCCGTCTCGATCTGGAACTATTGGCCGGGGAAGCGCTGGTTGAGCGTCGCCGTGCCACTGATGCTACGCACCTCACCGTAAGGTAGATAGCTCGCCTGCCAGACGACATTGCGGCCCTGGTCGGTCATCATGACCGGCCGTTCGAGATGGTCAGTCAGCACGTAATAGAGCACCGGCGTGATGCCGGCGTCGGCGACCATCGCCAGCGGGCGGCCTTCGACCCAGATGTATTCGGTGACCAGCGCGCCGGACGCGTCATATTCGGCGATTACATTGCCGTCGAGGTCGTGCACCATGTGCAGCGTGGCCGACGAGGCGGCGATGGTGCGCGAGACCAGCCGCGACAGGTAGTCGTAGATGTAGGCGCCTGCCGTCGTGCCGTTCGTGGTGGCGCCCGAGAGCTGGCCGGCGGCATTGTAGCTGTAGGTCTTGGTGAGCTCCGGCGAGACGGTCGCGTCCTGCGTGACGTTGCCGGCAAGGTCCGACTGGAAGCCGCGGCTCGGTGCGCCGCCGGTGAGGATGCCGGTCAGCCGGTTGGAGCCGCCCTGAAGGCTGTAGGTATCGATAGAGGTGACGCCACCAATGGTTACGGTGCGCTGGGTGATGTTGCCGACACCGTCGATCGTATAGGTGAGGCTGCCCCACGGCCCATCGGCATTCTCGATGAAGCCGTTGGCCGTATAGGTGTAGGTCTCATTGTTGGCGGGGTTGATCCTCGATTGCCGTGAGATTGCGCTTGTCCTGGTATTGCAGCGGATGAGATCCTGGCCTGCTACCCAGGCGTTCAGATGCAGCGTCCGCCGTCGACCTCCAGCGCCACGCCGGTGATGAAGGCGGCTTCGTCCGAGGCCAGCCAGAGTGCGGCGTTGGCGATGTCGAGCGGCGTCGAGAGCCGGCCGAGCGGGATCGATGCGCGGAACTTCTCGCGGATTTCGGGTGTGTCGGCGCCCATGAATTTCTCCAGCATGCCGGTCTCGCCGGCAACCGGGCAGAGGCAGTTGACGCGGATGTTCTTCGGCGCCAGTTCCACCGCCATCGATTTGGTGGCGGTGATCGCCCAGCCTTTCGACGCATTGTACCAGGTGAGGCCGGGGCGCGGCCGCAGACCCGCGGTGGAGGCCGTGGTCAGGATGACGCCGCCGCCCTGCCGCTCCATGATCGGCACCACGGCGAGTGCCGCGTGATAGATCGCCTTCATGTTGACGGCGGTTATCAGGTCGAAGGTCTCCTCGTCGACATTGAGCATGTCGCCGTTGCGATGGGTGTAGCCGGCATTGTTGACCATGATGTCGATGCGGCCGAATGCGCTTTTGGCGGCATAGATCATCTCGTCGAATTCGGAGCGCAGCGAGACATCGGTCTGGGTCCAGATCGCCGCTTCGCCGATCTCGCCGGCGACGCGCTCCGCGCCCCTGGCGTTGAGATCGGCGACAACGACCCTGGCACCCTCCTGCGCAAAGCGCCTGGCGATGCCCTCGCCAAAACCGGACGCAGCACCGGTGATGACGGCAACCTTGTTTTCCAGACGCATGTTTTTCCCGCTCATGATTGATGACGATCAACCGGCGCGCCGATAGCGCACATCCGCGCGAACCCGTGGCTTCTGGCCGGATTGCTCGAAAGATGTGCGGCCATCGCCGATTTCTCCTTTGGCTTTCGCGTCGATCCCGCTCTATGCTGCAACTGCGAAGGCTTCCGGTGCCGCGCCTGTCGACAAGCCTCCGGGTCATCGGACTGTCAAGGGGCAGGCGCATACACCCAGATGTGACACCATGGCACTGGAAAATTTAAATCGATTAGATTATATCAGCCGCGTCACAGCGACCGGCGTCAGAGCGGACAGACCATGACCAGCCAGATCATCCCCGTCGATCCTTTCGACTTCATCATTTTCGGCGGCACCGGCGATCTGTCGGAGCGCAAGCTTCTGCCGTCGCTCTATTATCGCCAGCGCGACCATCAGTTTTCGGAGCCGACACGCATCATCGGCACCTCGCGCTCGAAGATGAGCGACGAAGAATTCCAGGCCTTCGCCAAGCAGGCGATCTCGGACCACGTCAAACCGGCCGACATCGACGCCAAGGAACTGAAGACCTTTCTGGCGCGGCTGTCCTACGTCTCCGCCGATGCGACGAGCGGCGCCGGCTTCGACAAGCTCAAGAAGGCGATCGGCGACAGCGACCGCATCCGCGCCTTCTACCTGGCGGTGGCGCCGGCGCTGTTCGGCGACATCTCGCACAAGCTGAAAGAGCACAATCTGATCACGCCGAACTCGCGCATCGTGCTGGAAAAGCCGATCGGCCGCGATCTCGATTCGGCACGCAAGCTCAACGACCTGGTCGGCGACGACTTCCACGAAAGCCAGATCTTCCGCATCGACCATTATCTCGGCAAGGAGACGGTGCAGAACCTGATGGCGCTGCGCTTTGCCAACGCGCTCTACGAACCGTTGTGGAATTCAGCCCATATCGACCATGTCCAGATCACCGTGGCCGAGACCGTCGGCCTGGAGGACCGCGTCACCTATTACGACAAGGCCGGCGCGCTGCGCGACATGGTGCAGAACCATATGCTGCAGCTCTTGTGCCTCGTCGCCATGGAAGCGCCGTCGTCGATGGATGCCGACGCCGTGCGCGACGAAAAGCTGAAGGTGCTGCGGGCACTGAAGCGCATCAACGGCAACGAAGCGCCGAAGCACACCGTGCGCGGGCAGTATCGCGCCGGGGCTTCGGCCGGCGGACCGGTGAAAGGCTATGTCGAGGAACTCGGCAAGGACAGCAACACCGAGACCTTCGTCGCCATCAAGGCCGAGATCGGCAATTGGCGCTGGTCGGGCGTTCCGTTCTATCTGCGTACCGGCAAACGGCTGGCGACGCGGGTTTCGGAAATCGTCATCGAATTCAAGCCGATCCCGCATTCGATCTTCGGCGACAGCGCCGGACCGATCTTCGCCAACCAGCTTGTCATCCGGCTGCAGCCGGACGAAGGCGTCAAGCAGTTCATCATGATCAAGGATCCGGGCCCGGGCGGCATGCGGCTGCGCCAGATTTCGCTCGACATGAGTTTCGCGCAGTCCTTCGACGGCCGCGCACCGGACGCCTATGAGCGGCTGATCATGGACGTCATCCGTGGCAACCAGACCCTGTTCATGCGCCGTGACGAAGTCGAGGCGGCGTGGAAATGGATCGACCCGATCCAGAATGCCTGGGAAAGTGCCAGGCAGGAGGCGCAGGGCTACACGGCGGGCACCTGGGGTCCATCGGCCTCGATAGCGCTGATCGAACGTGACGGGCGGACATGGCACGAGAGCAATTGAACAGCGCCGCCTACAGCTGGAACGGCTTCAGCGGGCGCCAGGAACTGGCGGCAGCCCTTGCCGGCCATGTTGCAGGCAGACTGACCAAGGCGATCGCCGAGCGCGGCACGGGGTTGCTCGCCGTCTCCGGCGGCACCACGCCGGCAAAATTCTTCGCCGCCCTTTCAGCGATACCCATCGCCTGGGACAAGGTGATCGTGACGCTGGTCGACGAGCGTTTCGTGCCGGCCTCCTCGCCACGCTCCAATGCCGGGCTGGTGGCCGCCAATCTGTTGCAGAACGCGGCCAAGGCGGCTCGTTTCGTGCCGCTCTATCAC
>NZ_RZPF01000558.1:0-4511 GCF_004022735.1 Mesorhizobium sp. M7A.F.Ca.AU.001.01.1.1 | reverse complement strand
GGTCAGCCGCGTGCCGAAGGTGAAAATCTCGGCACGGTCCGCGCCTTGCACGGCGGCATGCGCCAGCTTGAGATAGTCTGCGGTGTGCAGCTTCATCGAGCCGGAAACGTCGATCAGCAGCAGCAGCTTGCGCGGCACGGTCTGGCGGCGGCGCAGCAGCGGCGAGGGCACGTCGCCATCGGCGCTGACGATTTCCCGCAGCGACCGGCGCAGATCGAGCTTGCCGCGCGAATGCGTGCGCACGGTGCGGAACGAGCGGCGGGCGGGCAAGGCTGAAGCGAGCCTGCGGCGGAAAGCGGCAAGGTTGTCGTCGTCGCGCTTGAAATCGCGGGTACTCAGTTGTTCGGCGCCGGAAGAGAGTTCGCCACCTTCCTGATGGCTGATGACCTCGATCTCTTCCTGGCTCGCACCGCCATCATCCTTGATGCGGGTTTCCTCGTCGGCGTCGCCTTCGACCACGGCGGACCTGTTGCCATAGAAATGGCTCTGGAAATGCGCTTCGAATTCGTCGCGGCGGTCGGGCGGCGGCGCCAGGGTGGCGAGGGCCGCCTCGCGGATGTCGGCCATCGAGCGTGGACCGAGCAACGTCACCGCCTGCATGAAGCCGGAGACTTGCTCGGGGGCTATGGCAAAGCCGTAGCGGCGCAAGAGCCTGGCAAAACCCAGGAATGGCGAGGCGGCGCGGGGGAAGCTTGTTTCCCGCATCATTCTGTGTCGCCCCCCTCTGTCCTGCCGGACATCTCCCCCTCAAGGGGGGAGATTGGCAGCTTCGGCGCTTCGCTCTGTTCGGCGACGTCAGCGATTAGCGAAAGCGGGGATGACATCCGATCTCCCCCCTTGAGGGGGAGATGTCCGGCAGGACAGAGGGGGGCGCTGTCCCGCCAGCCTTGCGAAATGACCTCCCGCGTCACGCCAGCGCCTCCTCGACGATCCGGCCAAGCTCCGGTGCGATGTAGGAAAGGTCTTCCTCGTCCTTGATCAGCACGCCGATGGCGCGGCGGAAGGCTTCCGGCCACGGGCTGCCGCCCTTCTCCAGGATGGTGGCGGCATTGGCCCATTCGACGGCCTCGGCGATACCCGGCGGCTTGGCCAGCGGCCGGGCGCGGATGGTCTGCACGGCCGCCGCCACCGCGCGCGCCGTTACCTCGGCCACATCGCCGGCGCGCAGCATGATGATGGCGGCCTCGCGCTCGGCGTCGGGATAGCCGATCCAGTGGTAGACGCAGCGGCGGCGCAGTGCCTCGGCAAGCTCGCGGGTGCGGTTCGAGGTCAGGATGACGATCGGCTGTGCCGTGGCGCGGACGGTACCGCGTTCGGGAATGCTGATCTGGAAATCGGAGAGGAATTCCAGAAGCAGCGCCTCGAATTCATGATCCGAGCGGTCGATCTCGTCGACCAGCAGCACGCGCTGTTCCGGCGCCTTCAGCACCTGCAGCAGCGGCCGGGCGATCAGGAAACGGTCTTCGTAGATGTCGATCTCGTGCTCGCCGGCGTGGCGAATGGCGAGCAGCTGGCGTTGATAATTCCATTCGTAGAGCGCGTGCGCAGCGTCGATGCCTTCATAGCATTGCAGCCGCACCAGATCGCGGCCGAGCAGCGCGGCGATCGCCTTGGCCGCTTCCGTCTTGCCGACGCCTGGTGCGCCTTCGAGCAGCAGCGGCTTCCCCAGCCGGATCGCCAGGAAGATCGCGGTCGCAAGACTGTCGTCGGCCAGATAGCGCGAGGCGGCAAGATGCTGCGCCACCGCCTCCGGCGAGGTCGCTGATGTCTCGGCGCTTGTCCCGGTCATTTCGGCCCTCAGTTCGCCGCTTGCGCCTTCAGCGCGCGCAGGATGCGCTCCGGCGTGATCGGCAGCGTGTCGATGCGCACGCCGACGGCGTCGAAGACGGCATTGGCGACCGCCGGGATCTGCGGGTTGGCGCACATTTCGCCCGGCCCCTTGGCACCGTATGGCCCGTCCGCCGATGGACGCTCCAGCACGATGATCTCGGTCTCGGCGAGGTCGCCGGGGCCGGGCATCAGATACTGGTTGAAGTCCGTGCCGCCATGGTCGCGGTTGGGATAATAGGGCTCGGTCGTCTCGTAGAGCGCATGGCTGATGCCCATCCACGAACCGCCGACCAGTTGCTGTTCGACCATTTTCGGGTTCAGCGCGCGGCCGATCTCGAAGACGTTCTTCACAGTCAGCACGGTGACCGCGCCGGTCTCGTCGTCGACCTCGACCTCGGCCACGGTGCAGGCATGCGCGTAGCAGGTCGATGGCTTCATCGCGCCAGTCTCTTTCTCCGGATAAGAGCGCGGAATCAGGAACATGCCGCGGCCCGAGATCGAGCGACCGCGCTTGAAATGCGCCGACAGCGCGACATCGAAGATCGAGATCGATTTTTGCGGCGCGCCTTTGACCAGTATGTTGCCCTGGCCGTCGGTCTCGAGGTCGGAGGCGTTCACCTCCAGTTCCTCGGCGGCCACTTCCAGCATCACCTGCCGCGCTTCCCTTGCCGCCTGGATGACGGCGTTGCCGGCGCGGTGCGTACCGCGCGAGGCGAAGGTGCCCATGCAGTGCGGGCCGGTGTCGGTGTCGGCGGTGTCGACGACGACGCGGTCTGTCGGCACGCCGATGGTCTCGGCGCAGATCTGCGCCATGATCTGCTTCATGCCCTGGCCGAGATCGACGGAGGACAATGTCACCATGAAATTGCCTGTTGGCGTCGAGTGCACCAGTGCCTGCGTCGGGTCACCGCCGAGGTTCATACCGGTGGGATAGTTGATCGCGGCAACGCCGCGCCCACGCCTGATCGCCATCTCAAGCTCCCTTCGTATAGGAGGACATCGCCAGGTACTTTTCCGCCACCGGCCAGTTGGCGGCGCGCGAGGCTTCCTGCATGCATTCGATCAGCGCGGCGCCCTCTGTCGGCTGGCGGTGCGCTTTCATATCACCGTCGCGATAGGCGTTGATGAAGCGGAATTCGAGCGGGTCCATGCCGATCAGGCGCGCCAGCTTGTCCATCTGCACCTCCAGCGCGAAATCGCCGATGGTGACGCCGAAGCCGCGCATGGCCGACGACGGCGTGCGGTTGGTGTAGACGCAATAGGTGTCGATCCAGACGTTCGGAATAGTGTAGGGGCCGGGATAATGCCCCGCGCCCTTCTGCGCGCCGTAGGGCGAGTGGCGCGAATAGGCGCCGGCATCGGTGTATCCGGTGACCTTGCGCGCGACGATGCGGCCATCTTTCATGACGCCGTCCTTGATGACGACCTTTTCAGCGGCGCGCGGCGACGAGATCTGCATCTCCTCCTCGCGGCTGTAGATAAAACAGACTGGTCGTCCTGTTAGTTTTGCGCCGAGGATGGCGATCGGCTCGACGATGACGTCGACCTTGCCGCCAAAACCGCCACCGACTGTGCCGCCGACGAAATGCAATTTGCTGCCCGGCATCTGCAGGATGATCGAGGTGTTGTCGAGCGTGAAGAACATCGCCTGCGTGTTGGTATAGCAGGTGAAGCGGTCATTGCCCTCGGGCGCCACCACGCAGCCGGTGGTCTCGGTCGGCGCGTGCTCGATCGGCGAAGACTGGTAGCTCTGCTCCAGTATGTGGTCGGCGCCGGCGAAGCCCGCCTCGACATCGCCGAAGCGCACCTTGCGGCACTCGCCGCTATCATAGAGGTAATAATTCTGGCCGTGATATTCGTTGACCAGCGGCGCGTCGGGTTTCAGCGCCTCTTCCATGTCGAAGACGGCCGGCAGCACCTCATAGTCGACCTTGACCTTGGCTGCGGCCTCTTGTGCCGCGCGCTCGGTTTCGGCCAGCACCGCCACCACGGCCTCGCCCTTCCAGCGCACCTTGCCGTCGGCAAGCACCGTCTCGTCCTCCGGCCCGATCTGGATCAGGATCAGGATGGTGTAGACATTGTGCGGTACGTCCTTGGCGGTCAGAATTTTCACCACGCCCGGATGTTTTTCCGCCTCTGAGGTGTCGATCGAACCGATGCGGGCATGGTGATGCGGGCTGCGCACCATCTTCAGGTGCAGCATGCCGGGAAAGTTGCGGTCGGCGAAAAAGGCGGTCTTGCCGGTGACATGGCCGGGCGAATCCGAGCGCGGCCGGGGCTGGCCGATCTCGTGCAGATCGTCCTTGCGGACATCGGCGAAGTAGTTCTTGCGCAGTTCCATTGTTTTGGACCCTTCAGGCCGCGTTCTGCGAATTGGCGCGGGCGGCGGTCAGCACCGCCTGGATGATCGGCTCGTAACCGGTGCAGCGGCAGATGTTGCCCGACAGCGCCTCGACCACCTCGTCGCGGCTGGGATTGGGCGTGTGGTCGAGCAGCACCTTGGCCGCCATGATCATGCCCGGCGTGCAGAAGCCGCATTGCGTGGCGAACGTGTCGAGAAAGGCGCGCTGCAGCGGGTGCAGCACGCCGCTTTCCGAAAGCCCTGATGTCGTGCTGATGACGGCGCCATTGCAGGTCTCGGCCAACGTCAGGCAGGAGAGCCGGAGTTCGCCGTCTATGAT
>NZ_RZPF01000557.1:0-4514 GCF_004022735.1 Mesorhizobium sp. M7A.F.Ca.AU.001.01.1.1 | reverse complement strand
GGTTGCCGTCACGACTAGGATTTCCCTTGGACGGGCCGAATTCGAGATCCCGATATTTCGTTGCGGCATACACTATGTCCTCACGATTGGTGCGGGGCGCCCAGGTCGATATCTTTTGACCATCGACACAGATCATCATCTCCGCGTTTCGAGGGCGCCATTCGCACTCACCCGACTTGTTGCGATGAAACAAAGGGAGGTAGGTTTTCCCGTCGAGGAAACACATGCCGTTGCAGCCGTTCATGAGGACGAGGAGGCTCTGATCCGCATTCCAGGCTTGCGCGCTCGAGTAGCGATGACTGCAATATATTTTGCCGCAGACAATTCCGCTGCCAAGCGCTCCGGGCTGAGTGATCCGAGTAAAGCGGATCCCTGTCGCCGGATCAGTTGCAGGTTTCAGATAAGCGGGCAGATCCATTGCCGGCTCCGTGCCTGCCGCACCGCTCGGCCGGTTTCCGGCTGTGTGCAGCGCCAGCAGAGCGGCCATCAACAGCAAAGCTGGTATGAGCCGCGGAAAGGTCATGTCATGTAGCTCATTTCGCGTCGGACGCGGCCTTCGCTGAGGCGCGAGCGCCACCACTCGATGGTCTTTTCCAGACCATCACGCAAGCTCGTATGTGCCCGCCATCCGACTTTACTTTCAAGGTTCGAGGAATCGGCGAGCAACGCGCGAACCTCGGAGTTTTGCGGCCGCATCCGGCTTTCATCTCGACGAACTGGTTTCCTGGTGCCACTCAACTCGAGCACCAACTCCAAAACGTCCGAGACACTGACGGCGCGCTGGCTGCCTGCATTGTAGGCATGGCCAAATTCAAGCTCGGCCGCCCCTGCCGCCACAAATGCCGCAGCAGTGTCCTCCACAAAGGTAAGGTCGCGGATAGGGCTGGTGTCGCCGACCATGATCGCCGGACAGTTCTCGTCCAGAGCCTGCCTTATGATGGTCGGCACGATGGCCCGCTCGCTCTGGCGCGGCCCGTATGTATTGAACGGTCGCAGGATGACCACCGGCACATCGAAGGACCTGGCATAGGACGCCGCCATCATGTCTGCGCCGATCTTGGATGCAGAGTAGGGGGACTGTCCCTGCAGTGGGTGGGATTCGTCGATCGGCATGGTCAGAGCGGTGCCATAAACCTCGCTCGTGGACGTATGCACAATGCGTTCGGTTTCCCAGTGGCGTGCCGCTTCGAGGACATTCACGGTGCCCAGCACATTGGTTTCCACATAGGATTGGGCAGCCGCGTAGGAGTAGGGAATCGCAATCAGCGCAGCCAGATGAAACACCGCCGCCTGGCCGCGCACGATCCGGTTGATGAACGCGCTGTCACGAACATCCCCACGAATGCATTGCAGCTGGCTTCGAACGTGGTCGGGTAAATCGTCCAGCCAGCCATGGCTGTCGAACGAGTTGTAGAGGGCCAGTGCCGTGACATCGGCGCCTTCGTGCACCAGCGCTTCCGTGAGGTGGGATCCGATAAATCCATCCGCACCCGTGACCAGGACCTTCCTGCCGTGATAGCTCACGACTGCGCACTCCTTTGATCGTGTGAGCTGACAAACTGGCGAACGAACAACGATCCATTCATGCCAAACTCTCCTCACTTTCCAACTCTATCCACTTGCCGCGGGAGGCAGGGACACGCCGAAAACCGCCCTGAAGCCTCGCATTATCCAGACGAGGTCCGATGCAATCGTGCGCCGCGGATAATAGGCGAGGTCGATCGTTGCCTTGGCCGGGAACAGGACCTCTCGATAAAACAGGAGCGGATCAAGGGATGGCGGGTAAAAACAGGCTTCGTGACGGAAGAGAACCTGGGTCGGGCCGAGCAGGCCGGGCTTCCACTGCAGGACGGCTTCATTGCCGCCGCGGAAACAATCGGCGAAGGCAAGGCTTTCCGGCCGCGGGCCGACAATTGCCATGTCTCCCGTAAAAACGTTCCACAGTTGCGGCAACTCATCAAGTTTCGTTGCCGCGAGAAAACGGCCTATCCGCGTCATGCGGCTGTCATCGTTCATGGTCAGCGCAAGGCCGAAAGGATCAGCTGTTGTCTTGAATTTGCGGAACTTGTACATGCGAAATGGTTTTGCGCCGGCACCCAGGCGCGTCTGTGCGAAAAGCACGGGCCAACCACCCTCGACAAAGAGTGCAACAGCAATCAGTAGCATCAGCGGAGCGAGTGCCATTCCCGCTGCTGCGGCGAGGATGATATCCATCGCGCGCCTGGCAATTCCATGGCTGGTGCCAGCTACGGCGGGCCGATGCATCGTCACGTCGAGTGCGTTCATGCCGCGGCTCCCGCGCGCCCGCTGCTTTCAATCGCGGTGGCCAACGCAACAACCACCGACTCGATCGCACTTGCCGTAATTTGCGGGTGTAGTGGAATCGTCAACTCCCGCTGCGCGAAATCCTCGGTCTTCGGCAGATGGATTTCAGTGAACATTTGGCGATAGAGCGTCATCTGGTGCACGGGCGTATAGTGGATTGTGGTCTGTATTCCCTTCGTTCGCAGATGGTCGATCACCGTTTGCCGGTCGACGTCATGTGGCAGGAGGACAGGCATGATGTGATAGGCCGAGGTCCGCGGTTTGCAGAACGGAACTGTCACAGCCGAGCAATAGTCTGCGATCAGACGTCGATAGAGGACGACCAATATGCGCCGGATTTCATTCCATTCCTGCAGGTTCTGAAGCTGGACCAAGCCAATAGCGGCGCGCAATTCATCCATGCGATAATTGAAACCGAGCATCGTCACATCGTATTGCGGCGTGCGGCTGTTCAGCCGCTGATGTGTGCCGCTGGTCATCCCATGTCCGCGAGCCTGGCGGATCGCTTCACGGAGCTGTGCATCCCGGGCGATTACGGCCCCACCTTCCGCGGTGGTCATGTTCTTGTTGCCGTAGAAGCTAAAGGCCGCGGCCGCACCATAAGTCCCCACCTCCTTAAGGCCGGGAGCATGCGCGGCATCCTCGACGATATGCAGTCCTCGCACACGGGCAAATCTCTGCCATTCTTCCCGGTCGGCGAGGTAGCCGGCAAAGTGGACGAGAATGACGGCCTTGGTGCGTCCGGTGCACTTGGCTTCCGCGTCGCTTAGGGACATCAGTGGCACTTCGGCCGACTCTATGTCGACGAATACCGGTGTTGCTCCTACGTAGAGCACTGCATTCGCGGTCGCCACGAAGGTCAGCGAGGGAACCAGAACTTCGTCTCCGGGACCGATCCCAAGTGCATGGAGAATGAGATGCAGGGCGGCGGTGCAAGAGCTGACGGCAACGCAATCGACCGCATCATGCACGGCCGCGAAGGCCTCTTCAAAGGCTCGTACCTGGTCCCCCATCGTCAGCCACCCACTGTCGACAACTTTGGCCAAGGCCGCCTTTTCCGGAAAGCCAAGAATAGGAGCGCTGACCAAGAGCATTACGACCTCCTCATGTTGGCGTGGTCGAGCGTTCAGCCCTCAAGCGGCCGCTGCCGAGACCTCGATCGATGCGGACTGCTCTTCCCAGGCAATGGTTTGTGCGTTTTGAAAATCTTCAACGCGTCCGATATCCAGCCAAAGCCCGTCATGTTTGTAGACGTGCACATTCGTGCCGTTTTGCATCATCTGCAGCATGAGATCGTCGAATCCGAAGGCGATGCCGTCAGGTATAAAACGAAAAACGTCTGGATTCATGCAATATATTCCCATGCTTACCAGATGGGATAGCGTCGGTTTTTCACGAAATACTTGAACGGTATTGTCGACCTCGTCGATGACGCCGAAGTCCATCTTGATGACGCGGGATGCGGTGGCTATGGTGACTGGATCCGTGTGTGTGCGGTGTGATGCCACAAACCGGCTGAGACTGAGATCGGTAAGTACGTCCCCATTGAGAACAATGAACGGCTCGTCCAGTTCCTCCCTGATCAGGGAGAGCGGGCCAATGGTGCCGAGAGGTTCCAGTTCCTGGGTGTAGCGTATCCTTAGATTCCACTGGGATCCGTCCCCGCATACGGTGCGGATCAAGTGCCCCAGATAGCCGGTCGTGACGTAGACTTCCTGAATGCCGTTCCGCCGCAGCCACTTCAAAAGCAATTCAAGAACCGGTCGAGCACCGATCGGCATGAGAGGCTTGGGCAATATGGAAGTGAAAGGCCGAAGGCGTGTTCCCATTCCACCGCACTGAATGACCGCTTTCATCTCGTCCTCCTATTGATACGACTGTCGCGGTGTGATGGGTCCAACCCACCCGGCCGGAAGGTACGCCAGTGTTGGTTTTGCCTCTCCGGAGTGCAGCGATGGTAAGTGGCGCTTAAGAAGGCGTCGTCGTGCATTTGAATGGCACTTTCCCGGCCTTTTGATTCAATATTCCAGTTGGCAGGGCATGGGGGCGGCAGGGCGATCAGAGCTGGGAACTGTTCACATGTCCGGCGCCGGCAACGACCTGCTCGGAAGGGCATCGCTACCGTTCGTACGAAAAAAACACTTCAACATCTGGCCCTGAAATGTGTGCGATTGTAAGCTATATTAGAA
>NZ_RZPF01000556.1:0-4517 GCF_004022735.1 Mesorhizobium sp. M7A.F.Ca.AU.001.01.1.1 | reverse complement strand
CGCCTGGCTGTGGGTCGTGTTTCCGTGCCTGCTGCTCAATTATGCCGGGCAGGGCGCTTTCGTGCTGGCCAAGAACGGCGTCGTCGGCCATCCGTTCTTCGAAATGAATGAAGGCTGGACGCTGATCCCGATGGTCGTGCTGGCGACCGCCGCCACGGTCATCGCCAGCCAGGCGGTGATCTCGGGCGCCTTCTCGTTGACCAGGCAGGCGGTGCAGCTCAACATGCTGCCGCGCCTGGAAATTCTGCATACGTCGGAGAAACAGTCCGGCCAGATCTACATGCCGCGCGTCAACCTGCTGCTGGCGCTGGTGGTGATGATGCTGGTGGTGGGCTTCGGCGAGTCCAGCAGGCTGGCATCGGCCTACGGCATCTCGGTGACCGGCAACATGCTGGTGACCACGGTGCTGTTGTTTGTGGTCATGACGCGGATCTGGAAATGGAAGCTGTGGCTGGCGGTCTCGCTGACGGCGCTGTTCGGCTTCATCGACGTCGGTTTCTTTGCCTCCAACATCGTCAAGGTGTTTGAGGGCGGCTGGGCATCGCTGGCCGTTGCCTTCACCATCGTGCTGGCCATGTGGACCTGGGTGCGCGGCAGCCGCTATCTGTTCGACAAGACCCGCCGCAACGAGATCCCGCTCGATTTCCTCGCCGGCAATCTGTTGAAGAAGAAGCCGCAGCTGGTGTCAGGCACCGCCGTGTTCCTGACCAGCGATCCGCTCAGCGCGCCAACCGCACTGATGCACAGCCTGAAGCACTACAAGGTGCTGCATGAGCAGAACGTCATCCTTTCAGTGGTGACCGCGCCGCAGCCGGTGGTGCCCGACAGCGACCGGGTCAAAATGGAGACGGTCAACGAGCTGTTCATGCGGGTAACGCTGACCTTCGGCTACATGGAGCAGCCCAACATCCCGCGCGCGCTGGCGATCTGCCGCAAGCAGGGCTGGAAATTCGACATCATGACGACTTCGTTCTTCCTGTCGCGGCGTTCGCTCAAGGCCTCGCCCAATTCCGGCATGCCGGTGTGGCAGGACCGGCTGTTCATCGGCCTGGCGCGCACGGCGGCCGACGCGACGGAGTATTTCCAAATCCCGACCGGGCGCGTGGTGGAGATCGGCACTCAGGTGGCCATCTAGGACATGCCGATATTCAGGTGAGGCCGGCCTGCGAACGGCAGGTTCCTGCGCTTCCGGTACTCACGGACCAAGTGTCCGCTCCGTTCCGGTTCTCGGAACCCACATTCTCGGTCCAGCCTGACCTGAATCTCGACATGTCCTGGCGAATGAGCTGTGTCTTGCGGCACAGTCCATGTCACTCCGCTTCAACCGGCCAGCGCGGCCTTGTTCGCCTCGAGGAACTGCTTCAGCGTTTTTGGCTTGCGGCCGGAAAGCGTCTCGATCGCGTCGGTCACCATGGCGATGCGGCCGGAGCGCGTGTTGACGTCGAAGGACACGATGACTTCAGCAAAATCCTCGGGAACGCCGGATGCCTTTACCCCTTCGGTGAGCGCTTCATCCGGAACCTGCACGACATCGAGCGACTTGCCGGTGACCTCGCTTACCAGGGCGGCAATCTCTGCCGTGGTGTAGGCGTGCGGACCGGTCAAGGTGTAGGTCTTGCTTTCGTTTGAAGCGCCAGCGAGGCTGGCGGCGATCGCCGCTGCCATGTCGTCGCGCGCACCGTGGGCAATGCGCCCGTCGCCGGCCGACGTGTACCATTTTCCCGAGGCGATCGCGTGCGGCAGGGCCATGAACAGGTTCTCCTGGTACCAGCCGTTGCGGAAGATCGTGTAGGGGATGCCGCTCGCCTTGATCGCCTGCTCGGTGCTGTAGTGGTCATCGGCAAACAGGACCGGCGATACCGGCTCCGGATTGGGCATCGAGGTGTAGAGCAGATGCGAAATGCCGGCGTTTTTGGCCGCGGCGACGGCATTTTCGTGCTGCTTCAGGCGCCTGCCGCTTTTGAGATCGAGATCGCCGGTCGAAATAATCAGCACCTTGTCGGCGCCTTTGAATGCGGTTTCCAGCGATGCCGCGTCGTTGAAGTCGGCGGCCCTGACAACGACGCCGCGCAGCGCCAGATCGGCCACGCTTTCCGGATTGCGTGTGGCGGCGATGATGTTTGCCGGTGGAACTTTGTGCTTGTCCAGGAGATATTGGATGACGCCGTGGCCGAGCTGGCCGGAAGCGCCGGTGACGAGAAGGGTTTCGCTCATGGAAGGTCCTGACATTGCGCCGCTAAGGCGGTTCGAGTGGCAGTCTCAAAAAGAGACCAGCACTAAAATAGGAATTGACCTGGTGCCGTAAAGAAGGCAGTTTTTCGGGAGGTAGGCACACGCAGGGAACCAGCCATGGACGGCAAGGTCATCAATCTGAAATCGAAGTTGGAGGTCTATAAGGCCATCTCAGGCGGCGGCAATATTGCCAATTGTCCGGTTCGCGAGGTCATTCAAGGGGTGAGCGGCAAATGGAGATCGCTGCTGATGATGGCGCTGGCTGAAAAACCCTATCGCTTCGGTGAGTTGCGGCGCCTTGTGCCCGACATTTCGCAACGCATGCTGACCCAGACGCTGTACGATCTTCTGCGCGATGGCTATGTGCATCGTGAGGTGTTCCCGACCAAACCACCAAGCGTCGAATACAGCCTGACCGATCTCGGGCGCTCTATGTTCGGCGCCTTTCATCAATTGATTCTGTGGGCCGAACTCAACCATGATGCGGTGCGCGCAGCGCGCGCCGATTTTGATGCGTCCCAGGCTTGAACGGCCGCCAAGGCCCAGGCTTGAACGACCGCTAAAGCCCCACGGTGCGGCTTGATTTCGCCGGGCTGCTGAAGGATTGTCCCGGCCAGTTCGGCTTTGGGGGCATTGGCATTTCCTACGACATCGCAATAGCAGGCGCCGGGCCGGCGGGACTGGCCATGGCGCTCTATCTCAAGCGCGCCGGGCATCGGGTCACGGTCTTTGAACGCTTCGATGAGCCGAAGCCGGTCGGCTCCGGGCTGATCCTGCAGCCGACAGGGCTGACGGTGCTGGCCGATCTTGGCCTGCTCGACGACATGCTGGCGCTGGGCAGCCGCATCGACCGCCTGCATGGCGCCGATGCCACCACAGGCCGTACCGTGCTCGATGTCCGCTACGATGCGCAGCGCGGTGGCCGCTTCGGGCTGGCGGTGCACCGGGCGGCCTTGTTCGGCGTGCTCTTCCGCGCCGCCCAACGCGAAGCGATCGCCATCGAAACCGGCGTCGAGATCGAGGCCTTGGAGACGGGCGAACGGACGACGCTGATCTGCGGCAACGGACGAAGGGCGGGGCCGTTCGACCTCGTCATCGACGCCAGCGGTTCGCGCTCGAAACTGCGCGGCGCAAGCGCTGCAGGCGAGCCACGACCGCTCACCTATGGCGCGTTCTGGGCCTCGCTTGGCTGGCGCGGCGACGGTTTCGATGAGCGCGCGCTGCTGCAACGCTACGACAGAGCGAGCGTGATGATCGGCGTGCTGCCGATCGGCCGGCCGCAGCCGGGCGCTGAAAAGATGGCGGCCTTCTTCTGGAGCCTGAAGCCGTCGGACGCCGATGAGGTGCGCGTCCGGGGCCTGGATGCCTGGAAGGAGAGGGTGATCCGGCTGTGGCCGCAGAGCGAGGCGTATGTCAGCCAGATCGACAGTTTCGACCAGCTCTCGCTGGCGCGCTATGGCCACCACACGATGAAGCGGCCGGTTGGGCGGCGGCTGGCCATCATCGGCGACGCGGCGCACTCGACCAGCCCGCAGCTCGGGCAAGGGGCCAATATGGCGCTGCTCGACGCCGCGGCGCTCAGCCATGCGCTGGCGCGGACGGACAGTGTCGAAGCGGCACTTGAAGCCTATGCGAGGGCGCGGCGCTGGCATGTCCGCATCTTCCAGGCGCTGTCGCTGGCGTTCACGCCGTTCTACCAGTCGGATTCGGTGGCGCTGCCCTTCATCCGCGACAGGCTGGTGGCGACGGTGGCAAAAATCCCGCCGGCGCCGCAGTTTCTCGCCTCGATGGTGGCCGGCACCGTAATCGATCCGTTCAAGCGGATAGGACTGGTCGAAGCGCGGTGGCCGGATCGTTTTGGCCAATGAGGCTCGAAAGGTACGATCCCTTTGCCCGCAGGAAGGCATGCAGGCGCTGCGGGTAGTCCGGCGCCACGGCTTGCCTGATCGACGGGCGTTCACTCAACGCCCGGCGCCATGCGCGGACGAGGGGCTTTCGGTCAAGAATGCCGAAATCACCGATCCGGTCGAAGACATCGAGATAGCGGAAGACCGGACCGTAAACGGCGTCGACCAGCGAGAAGTGCTTGCTGGCGAACCAGGGGCCGCCAGGCTCGTCCGCCAACTCGGCTTCGAGACGGTCGAACATGGCGGACAGCGCGCTGGATTCGTCAAGGAAGCCGGCCTCGGTCGATGTTGAATAGAACCGGCTGATGGCATTGAGGGTTGCCGAACCGAACTCGATCCAGGCGCGATGCCGGGCGCGGGCATAGGGATCGGCCGGGT
>NZ_RZPF01000555.1:0-4519 GCF_004022735.1 Mesorhizobium sp. M7A.F.Ca.AU.001.01.1.1 | reverse complement strand
CTTGCGCGTTGGCTGACGGAGCATCAAACGAAAAACCCGCCTGTGCGGCGGGTCACTGGCGCAAATCAGCACCATGGGCAAAAATGTACCATAGCTGAGATCACCGAGTCAAGAAAAAATTCCTATCGTGGAAGGCTGCCCGGCAAAAAGCCGCCAACACAACCGACTGCCGCAAGCCTTTTGTTAAGCTGGAGTTCGGAGCCTCGGGTCGAAGGTTCGCTTGAACTATAGACCAGTGGTCTGTATGGTAGACCAATGGTCTAAAATACCAATCATCAGCGGATATCAAGGCAGGTCGATCATGATCGCGAAATTGGTTCTTCAGACATTCGTCTGGTTCGTCGCCATGGGCGCCTTGCTCTTCCTGTCGGCCGGCACGCTGCATTGGCCGGGGGCCTGGGTCTATCTGGTGGGGATGGTGGGCCTCAGTCTCACCTTGGGCGTGGCGCTGGCGAGGCGCGATCCCGGTCTGATGAATGAGCGGCTGAGCTCTCCCATCCAGAAGAATCAGGACGCGGCCGACAAGGTGCTGCTGTCCATACTTCTGCTCGCCATCTTTGGTTCTCAGATATTCATGGGATTCGACGTGCGTTTCGGCTGGTCGGCGGTTCCCGTCTGGGTGCAGGTGGTCGGCGCACTGGTCCTGCTGCTCGGAATCTGGATCTGCTATCTGACGATGCTGGAGAACAGTTTTGCGGCGCCCGTGGTCAAGATCCAGGACGAACGCGGACAACGTGTGATCTCCACCGGGCCTTACAGCTACGTCCGCCATCCTATGTATGCCGGCGCCATCCTCTTCTTCGCCGGCACGGCACTTCTGCTTGGTTCCTGGTGGGGGCTGGCGTCGGTGCTCGTGCTCGTCGTTCTCTTGGCCATCCGCACCTTCATCGAAGAGAAAACGCTTCGCGCCGGTCTGCGCGGCTATGACGACTATGTGGCCCGGGTCCGTTACCGCCTGATTCCATTGGTTTGGTAGCAGGCGCTCAGGCGGAAACACCTGCCGCCTTCGCCCGCGCCAGAAGCCGCTCGGCCAGCCGCAGGTGCGGGCGGTCGAACATCTTGCCGTCGATAGCGACGACGCCGGGGCTTCCCGCTGCCGCGAACGCAGCAACGATTGCCGCCGATTGTCTCACCGCCTCGGCCGACGGCGTGAAGGCTGCGTTGATGACCGGCACCTGATCGGGGTGGATCGCCATCTTGCCGGTGAAGCCATCGCGTTCGGCCTCGGCGCACTCCGCGGCGAAGGCCGCCATGTCGCGAAAATTTGGGAAGACGGTGTCGATCGCCGCGACCTCCGCCGCACCGGCGGCGAGTATGGTCATGGTGCGAGCATGACGGAACACGTCCGTGTAGCGGCCATGCTCGTCGCGGGCGCTGCGCGCGCCGAGCGCCGCCGACAGGTCTTCCGCGCCCCAGGTGAGCCCGGCAAGCCGCGCGCTGGTCCCGGCATAGGTTGCCGCCGCCAGCACGCCTGCCGGCGTTTCGGTGATGATCGGCAGGATCTTGATCGCGCCGTCGGCCAGGCCTTTTTCGGCCTCGCGCACCCTGAGTTTTGCCGACAGGTGCTGCACATCCTGGCCGCCGTTCGACTTGGGCAGCATGATGCCGTCGGGTTTCGCCGGAACCAGCGCCGCCAGATCGTCATCCGTCAGCCCGGTCGCGAGGTCATTGACCCTGACATAGATGGCGGAAGTCGTTTGTGCCCTGCGTTCCAGGATGAAGCGCGCCGCTACGACGCGCGCCAGCGCCTTGTTGTGCGGCGCCACGGAATCCTCGAGGTCGACGATGACCACGTCGGCGCCGGCACCAAAACCCTTTTCCAGCTTCCTCTCGGAATCACCGGGGACGAACAGCAGCGAGCGCATGATCAGGCCGGCTTCTTCAGCATCATGGCTTGCCTGGTGCATTTGGCGACGAGATCGCCATGCTGGTTGTAGGCGCGATGCTCGAATTCGACGATGCCGCGATCGGGCTTCGACCTGGACTCGCGCACCGAGATGACTGTCGTTTCGACGCGAACGGTATCGCCATGGAAGACCGGATGCGGAAACACGGTTTCCTTCATGCCGAGATTGGCCACCGTGGTGCCGACGGTGATGTCATTGACCGAAATGCCGATCATCAGCCCGAGCGTGAACAGCGAATTGACCAGCGGCTTGCCCCATTCGCTCTTGGTGGCGAAATCGAAGTCGATGTGCAGCGGCTGCGGGTTCAGCGTCATCACCGAAAACAGCATGTTGTCGCTTTCGGTAACGGTCTTGCGCAGCGTGTGCTGGAAGACATGGCCGACGACGAACTCTTCGAGATAAAGTCCGGCCATTTCTCTCTCCTCAGGTGCTTGACGGTTGATAGGCGCTGCAAATCAGCCTCGCAAGCCAGTTAATGAACATGGTGAACGGTTCGTAAACCAATTCTGCCTACGGTCGTCAGTGGGGTCGGAACCTTCCGGCAAGGGGCGTAAGCAGGCGGGCATGGTTGTTGTTTCGCATTTCCTGAAATGGATCTACACGGCCAAGGTGTCGGAGCGCGCCGCGGCGGCGAGCGCTCTGGCCCGAGCCTACATCAATTCCGAATTGCCCTTCGAGGACCGCTGCGCCGCAGAGGCGGCGCTGACACTGTTGCTCGACGATGCCTCGTCAAAGGTGCGGCTGGCGATGGCCGAGGCGCTGTCGATGAGCCAACACGCGCCAATGCAGATCATCAGCGTGCTGGCCTCCGACCAGCCGGAAGTCGCCGGCGTGGTGCTGGCGCGCTCGCCGCTGCTCACCGACGCCGACCTGATCAACCGCGTGGCTTCGAGTCCGAAGGCGACGCAAAAACTGATCGCAGACCGGCCGCTCGTCTCGATGGCGCTGTCGGCGGCCATCGCCGAGATCGGCGAGGCGGACGCCTGCGCCGTGCTGCTCGCCAACAGCGGCGCCGACATCGCCTCGCTCAGCTTCCGCCGCATGGCCGAACGGCATGGGCACCTGCCGCTGGTGCGCGAGGCGCTGATATCGGATGTCAGGCTGCCGGCCGACTGCCGGCATATGCTGCTCGTCAAGCTTGGCGAAATGCTGAAAACGTCGCCACTGGTGATGGCGATGATGGGCGCGGCGCGAGCCGACCGCGTCATGCGCGACGCCTGCGTCAAGGCTTCGGTGACGCTGATCGAAGGCACGCGCACGGAAGAACATGCGGCCCTGATCGAGCATCTCAGGCTGCGTGGCGACCTCACCGCGAGCTTCCTCATCCGCACCATCGCGCATGGCAAGGTCGATTTCTTCGGCTCGGCACTGGTTGCGCTCAGCCAGCAGTCCGAACAAAGGGTTAGGGCGCTGCTGGCCGGCGGGCACGACGTGGCTTTGCAGGCATTGTTCCGCAGCGCCGGGCTCGCCGGCGCCACGCACGCCATCATCCTGCGTGCGCTGAAGATCTGGCGCGAGGTCGCCAACGGCAAGCGCGTCGCCGGTGTGCAGGAGGTAAGCTGGCTGATGCTCAAGGAAGTGGGCGGTCAATCCGCCGAGGGTGATCTCGCCGCCTTGGTCAAGTCGATCCATCTCGACGCGCTGCGCGAAAACGCACGCGGCCACGCGCTGGCGATAGCGGCCGCCTAGCCTTTATCCCTGGCGAAAAAATCCGGAAAATCCTCCATCGCGGCGGCGATGATGCGCAACGATGCCGCGATCTGCAGCAATTCCCCGGTACCGTTTCGCTGGGCAATACCAGCCGCATATTGCCGGGCGACGGTGACGGTTGATGTCTGCGGATCGCCGGGGGCGCGGAAGAGCAGTTCGCGCGCCAGCCCTCTCAGGAAGTTGGCGATCGAAAGCGCGGTCTCGGATGGGATGGCATGGCTCTGGCTCGCATCGCGCAGCCGAAGGACCTCCAGGCCGACGGTGACGGCGGCGACGCCGCCGCCCAGAACCGCATCGCCTTTCTGACCGGCATTCTGCACCAGCGGCATCAATTGGTTGATGCGGTCGTAGGCGAGGCTCTCGAAGGCCGACCGCCTCGGCACCCGCTCATGCAGGCAAAGCCGCGCCAGATCCTCACGCATGGCGCGCACGATGCGGTTGGCCGCGAGCCAAGGATCGGCCGGCAGCACGACGATGAAGACACCGATCGCCAGCAGGATGCCGACCAGGATCGACGCCGAACCGGCGAAGAAGGGTCCGGGATCGTAGGTCATCGCCTGGTGCGGACTGAGGAAGGCGAGAAAGTTGATGGCGAAAGCCGTCGCAACGCCGACATAGCGTGGATTGGCCATGGCCAGCGCCGTCGGCACCAGGATCGGCACGACAAACAGCATGAACCAGCCGAAGCCGGGCAGGGCGGGCAATGCGATCTGGCCGACGAGAAAGGCAAAGGGCAGCGCCAGAAGCGTTCCCTTGAAGAAACCCCAGGCGACCTGCACAGGGTCGGGGCGAGCAGCAAACAGGCTCGACACGACGGCGACGAGAATGACCGTGCCGGCGGCTTCCGACCATTTCGTCGTCAACCAGAAGGCCGCGACCAGCAGCGTCGCAAGGGCAGCGCG
>NZ_RZPF01000554.1:0-4520 GCF_004022735.1 Mesorhizobium sp. M7A.F.Ca.AU.001.01.1.1 | reverse complement strand
GGCGCCGCCTTTCGGCTGACCAGGGCGCTCGGGTAATTCCACGGAATGATGGCGGCGACGACGCCTACCGGCACACGCTGTATCCAGACCTGCTCTCCCGCGTAGTCGGATGGCAGGATTTCACCTTGAATGCGACGGGCAAACTCGGCGTAGTAATCGAAGAACTCGGCCGCGCCGCCGACTTCACCTATTGCTTCATTGATCGGTTTGCCTTGTTCCCTGACCACCACCTCGGCCAGATGTCGGGCGTTCTGCCGGATCAAGACCGCGATCCGCTTCATGATCGCCGCACGGGCAAGAGGCGCTTTGAGCCCCCAAGCCTTCTGCGCCTTACGGGCGGCCTCTATCGCCTGGCGAGCCTGATCCGGGCTTGCCTCGGGCACGTCGACAAAGGCCTTGCCATTGGCCGGATTGATCACCGAACGCGTGCCGGCTTCGCCGGTGACAAACTTCCCGTCGATCAACATGAGATAGGATTTCTTGTCTTCTGCTGCCATGGTTCAATCCGCTTCCGCGTGCGTTGCAGGCGTGCCGACGCCTAAGGGTTGGATTTCGCCGCGGCCATCTGGACCGCGAACTCGATCGCTTCGACCAAACTGTCCTCATTGGCGATGCCCTTGCCGGCGATGTCGAAGGCCGTGCCGTGGTCGACAGAGGTGCGGATGATCGGAAGGCCGAGCGTGACATTGACACCAGAGAGCGCTTTCCACTCACCGGTCGCGGGATCGATGTTGAAGCCGAGCAGTTTCACCGGGACATGGCCCTGATCGTGATACATCGCGACCACCGCGTCATACTGGCGGGCGCGCAACTTGACGAAAACCGTATCGCCCGGAACAGGCCCAAACACCGCAAAATCGGCGGACGTGTAGGAGGCGACGACCGGGGTCGTGATGTCGATATCCTCACGGCCGAAAATGCCGCCTTCGCCGGCGTGCGGGTTGAGCGCGGCGATCGCAATGCGGGGATGGGCAATGCCGAGGCCGCGCAACGCCTCGACCGTCAGCTGGATAACCCGCCGCAACCGAGGTTCGGTCAGTTTCGACGGAACCTGGGCCAGCGCTACATGGGTCGAGACATGGCTGACGCGAAAATCGCCATGGGCGAGCATCATCACGGAATCGCGGGCGCCTGTGAGTTCTGCCAGCATGTCGGTGTGACCGGCATAATGATAGCCGGCCAGATTGAGCGCCTCCTTGTTGAGGGGAGCCGTAACGATGCCCGCAATTGAACCGGCCTGCGCCAGGCGAACGGCCTTTTCGATCGCCAGATAGGCGAGGCGCCCGCCTTCCGCCGACAAGACGCCTGTCTCGATAGGTGTGCGTTCGGGGCCGGCTTCGAGAATGGCTAGCGGCGGAAAAACCCCCGCGGCCGAAGCTGACGGTTGTTCCTCCTCAATGCGCCCGGAAATCGACTCCATTGCACGCATGGCGGCGACGCTGCCGATGATGAGAAGGGACAACGATCCGTCGGCAAGACGCGGTTTCAGCCGTGCGCATGCCTTTGCGATGATCTCGGGGCCGATGCCCGCAGGATCACCCATTGTGATGCCGAGTCTTGGACCAGACATGAACGCCTCTAATCGGTCAATTGTGATCATCTTCTAATCCTTGTAACCAGAGATGCGCAATAGTTTTCTTTTGCAGTCATTCGTAATCAGCCGCACGGTGAAATCCGCCTGTTTTCCCACCTCTCTGTGGGAGCAGTCCCCGTGTAGCCGGCTGCTGAAAGATCGCTTGACGTCATTTGACCGGCGGGAATGGACCCGCCCTGTGCTTTTGCCGGCGACCGTCTTGATCAGCGACGCGCGAGAGTCGCGAGCCTGCAGAAGAGGGCGCTGTCGCCGAACGCGCCAGATTTGGAAGTTGTGGCTAGCCCTTGGAAAACGCCGCCTTTGATTCTGGAGATCGGAAGCCCCGGTTCAATCTCGCTCTCGACCGTGAGTTCGACGACGCCGAGGCTGGAGCACACCGATCGCAATGTTTCGCCGCCAGTGACGAGCAGCGTTCCGGGCTTTGGCAAACCGTCAAGAAGCGACGCAAACACCTTGCCGATATGATCTGCAATCGCGTGGCGATCACCCGATGCAACCACAGTGACAACCGACGGCGCACCTCGCATGATCCGTTTTGCCAGATCCCTTTTCGCTTTGTCGATGTCGCGTTCCACAACGATATGCCCATCAGCATGCTTGGTGGCAAACGAGGCCACCTGTCCCGCCGTGACTTCGTGATTTGTGCCGACAAGGCCCAGGAACGGGGCGGGCAGTGCCGGAACAGGCTTGTGTGGTATGCTCAGGTGTCGCGCCAGCGCGGCAGCCAGGCCGCCCGTACCAACCCAGAGTGTCTGCGGCGCGCTCGCCGTTGCAACGATTTCGTCCAGGTCCTTGTCCGTTTCGGCGTCGTAGAGTGTGAGGAAATGAACCGGCCGCGTGCCCGGTACCGACCGGCCAGAGGAAAAGCGCCGACCGAGGCCGGCGAGGATGTCGGGACCGACCATTTCGGGCCGATCGAGCCGCCATTGACGCCCAAGGCGTGTAACACGGCCCTGAAAGGGGAACGCGGGCGCCAGTACAACCCGCTGGTACGCACCTTCGACGATGCAGGCTTCTATTTCGGCAATGACGTGACCGCGCAAAAGGCTGTCGATCTTCTTGAAGCTCAGCTGTCCGGCGGCCAGCCATGGCGCGAACTTCAAGTGTCTGGCGACGGCCGTTGTCTCGGCGCCCTCACGTGTGGCGATATCGACAGCCGAACGGCCCGAGAGCCTACGATCCAGTTGCCAGCTCACGCCGACACCTTGGCCTGGCGAGGCGAAGCAAACCGCGCTGTCCAGAGCGCCGGTCAGGTCGTCCGCGATGATCCGGATATCGACAGTCTCAAGAGCGCTCAATTGAAGAACCCGAACGGCTGACGCGCACGACGCGGACGTTCACATCGAGCGTCCGAAGATTGCTGAGGTTGGCCTGATCGATGCCGTCATCGGTAATGATCTGGTGGATGTCGGCCAGGCGGCAGATGGTGCAGAAATTCGGAGTGGTGAATTTGGAATTGTCGGCAAGCACGACCACCCGTCGCGCCGCGGCGATCATCGCCTGCTTCATCGCCGCGACCTCGAGCGAGGTCTCCGTGAGCATGTCCCCGGTGATGGCGTGAGTGCCCAGAATTGCCACATCGGCGTGGATGGTACGCAGGAAATTCTCGCCAGGCTGGCCAACCAGAGTTAGAGAACCCGGCTTGCAGGTGCCTCCAAGCATGACGAGGCGTACTCCCGGCACGGTTGCAAGTATCTGCGCGATCGCGAGACTGTTGGTGACGGCCGTAAGCGAAATGGGCGCGGCGGCGATGGCGCGGGCGACTTCCAGAACAGTCGTGCTTGCGTCGAAAATGACACTCTGCCCGGGGCGAAGTTCCGACATCATGGCTGCGCCTATGGCCTCCTTCTCAGCCCTGGCGAAGTGTGCGGCAGTGGCGAGATCTGGCTCGAAGGTGGCGAGTTCCGTGCGTTGAAGCATCGCTCCGCCATGCGTTCGCTCCAATGCTCCCTGCCGTTCAAGCGTCTCGAGGTCGCGCCGTATGGTCGAAGGTGACGCGCCGATGAGATCAATGAGTTCCTGAACGCCGACGGTTCCTTCCCGTTTGAGGCATTCGAGAATGAAAGCATGGCGCTTGGCCGGAATTAGATCGACCCGTCCACGCCCGCCATCGTCTTCCCATGACCCGGCGGACGCTGAGGGCCCGGTATCTTCCACCGTTGATTTTCGAACATTCCTTGCCACGTTCGTATCTCCGCACAGTGCAGCAACACGCTCGCCGGAATCATGGCGAGCCCAGCATCGCGAATATCACGAATTCATTCGGCGAGCCCACTGGTTTGTCATGGCGATGAGCGAATTCCTATCGCTTTTGGCCTTGTTAGAATTATTTTGACTGATTTTGACCATATGTGATAAGCGATGACCGTCAATCCTCGTCAATTGGCACTGACAAGTGCGCAGTTCTTGTCAAAAAAATGGGAATTAAAGTCAGCGATTCAGAGCGCTTGGGCTCTGTCGCGAACCGGGTTGGAGGAACCATGTCTTTCTTGTCGAAGCTGAAATCGGCCCTTGTCGGCGCCGCTGCCGCGGCCTTCTTGTCAACGGCGGCCCTAGCTGCCGATGAACCCACGGTCGGCGTTGTCGTGCCGACCCTGGATGCGCAATTCTGGAATAGCTATGTCGCTTTCATGAAGAAGGGAGCGGATGAGCTTGGTGTGAAGCTCGTTGTCCTCAATGCCGACAACAAGCCTGACCAGATGGTCAAGTCGCTTGAGGACCTGGTGGCCCAGAAGGTCGACGGCATTGTTTTCACGCCCTATTGGGCCACTGCCGCTCGCGGCCTTACCTTGGCCAAGGAAGCCGAGATACCGGTCATCCTCACCGACAGTTATCCGGATTTTTCGCCTCAAACCGAGCGTTTCCCGAATTACATTGCCTTTATCGGGCCGAGCGATGAGGACGCCGGATACCAAATGGCCAAGGC
>NZ_RZPF01000553.1:0-4520 GCF_004022735.1 Mesorhizobium sp. M7A.F.Ca.AU.001.01.1.1 | reverse complement strand
GGCCAGAGAGGGGCGCTGCCCCGCCAGCCTGTCACGGCGTGGCTTCCATCTAATGGCCAAGTCGCGCGTCCAATTCATCTGCCAAAGTTGCGGATCGGTGCATCAGCGCTGGGCCGGCAAATGCGATGCCTGCGGCGAGTGGAACACGCTGGTCGAGGAAGGCACGTCCGGCGGCATCGGCTCAGGACCAGCCAACACGCGCAACGCCCGCAAGGGACGCGCCGTGGTGCTGACCACGCTGTCCGGCGATATCGAGGACGCGCCACGCATCATCTCGGGCATTGGCGAACTCGATCGCGCCACCGGCGGCGGGTTCGTGCGCGGCTCGGCGCTGCTGGTCGGCGGCGACCCCGGCATCGGCAAGTCGACGCTGCTCACCCAGGCGGCCGCGGCGCTGGCATCAAAAGGCCACCGCATCGTCTATGTCTCGGGCGAAGAGGCGGTCGCGCAGATCAGGCTGCGGGCGCAGCGGCTTGGCGTCGCCTCCTCTCCGGTGGAACTTGCCGCCGAGACCAATGTCGAGGACATCCTGGCGACGATCGCCGACGGCAAGCGGCCTGATCTCGTCATCCTGGATTCGATCCAGACGCTGTGGACCGACCTTGCCGATTCGGCACCCGGAACCGTCACCCAGGTGCGCGCTGCCGCCCAGGCGATGATCCGCTATGCGAAATCCACGGGTGCGGCGATCGTACTGGTCGGCCATGTCACCAAGGAAGGCCAGATCGCCGGGCCGCGCGTCGTCGAGCACATGGTTGACGCCGTGCTCTACTTCGAAGGCGAAGGCGGCCACCACTACCGCATCCTGCGTACGGTGAAGAACCGTTTTGGACCGACCGACGAGATCGGCGTCTTCGAAATGTCGGACAAGGGCCTGCGCGAGGTCGCCAATCCGTCCGAGCTTTTTCTTGGCGAACGCCATGCCAAATCGCCGGGGGCGGCGGTTTTCGCCGGCATGGAGGGGACAAGGCCGGTGCTGGTCGAGATCCAGGCACTGGTCGCACCCTCCTCGCTCGGCACGCCGCGCCGCGCCGTCGTCGGCTGGGACGGCGCCCGGCTGTCGATGATCCTGGCGGTTCTCGAAGCCCATTGCGGGGTGCGATTCGGCAGCCATGATGTCTATCTCAATGTCGCCGGCGGCTACCGGATTTCGGAGCCCGCGGCAGATCTCGCAGTGGCGGCCGCCCTGGTTTCCTCGCTCACCGGTCTTGCCCTTCCCGCCGATTGCGTCTATTTCGGCGAAATCAGCCTTTCGGGCGCCGTGAGGCCGGTTGCGCATGCGCAACAGCGCCTCAAGGAAGCCGAAAAGCTGGGTTTTGGAAGCGCGGTTCTGCCCTCGGGCAGCGGGGAACTGGCCGGGGATCGGGGCCGGTTCTTTCCAGCCGACCGAGCTTGCCGACCTCGTGGCACGCATAGCCGGCTCACGCCGAAGCCGCGTGGACGAAGAAGACTAGAGCATCGGACCCAGAGCCCGATGTTCGGCGCTATAATGCGGCTCATGGAGTGGGGCGAAAGACATGCCGATTACGCTGCTTGACGGAATTCTCGTCGGCTTCACTCTGGTTTCGGCGATGCTCGCCATGGTTCGCGGCTTCTCGCGCGAAGTCCTGTCCGTCGTCTCCTGGGCCGCGGCGGCAGCGGCGGCGTTCTTCTTCTACAAGCCGGTCGTGCCTTACCTCGCTCCCTACATCGAGAATGAAAAGGTCGCCATGGCGGCCGCCGCCGGCGTGGTTTTCATCATCGCGCTGATCGTCGTCTCGGTCATCACCATGAAGCTCGCCGACTGGATCATCGATTCCCGGATCGGCGCGCTCGATCGTACGCTCGGTTTCCTTTACGGCGCCGCGCGCGGCATCCTGGTCGTTGCCGTCGCCCTGCTGTTCTTCAACTGGCTGGCCGGCGCCAAGGCACCAGCCTGGGTCACCGAGGCCAAGTCGCGGCCGCTGCTCGAACAAATCGGCGCCAAGCTCGAAAGCCTGCTGCCCGAGGATCCGGAAAACGCGATCCTCAAGAAGCTCAATCCGAATCAGCCGGCCGCCGAGACGCCAGCTGCTCCGGACGCACCGGCGGCGGATGCTCCGGCGGGCGGCGACGATACCAACACGCCGGCGCCTGACGACAATGACGCAACACCACCGGCGAACAACGCCCCGGCCGCTCCGGCACCGGCGGCACCGGCAAACTGACGCCGAAAAACGGCGTCAGGATCTGACGATGGTGTGAACGACTGCACGGCCCGCGTTGCTTTCGGCGCGAACCCGCATTATATGGCGATTTTAGCGGAGCTTAAGATGGCAGACGCAGACGACGTGCTTTCCGCCGAGGCCGACGACCATTTCCACGACGAATGCGGTGTGTTCGGCATTTTCGGCCGGCAGGACGCTGCGGCCATCGTTACATTGGGCCTGCATGCGCTGCAGCATCGCGGCCAGGAAGCGGCCGGCATCGTTTCCTATGACGGCAGCCAGTTCCATGTCGAACGCCATGTCGGCCTGATCGGCGACACCTTCACCAAGCAGCGCGTCATCGACAGCCTGCAAGGCAACCGCGCCATTGGCCATACGCGCTACGCCACCACGGGCGGCGCCGGCATGCGCAACATCCAGCCCTTTTTCGCCGAATTGGCCGATGGCGGTTTCGCCGTCGCCCACAACGGCAATCTGACCAACGCCATGACCGTGCAGCGCGCGCTGCAGAAGCAAGGCGCGATCTTCTCCTCCACCTCCGATACCGAGACGCTTTTGCACCTCGTCGCCACCAGCAAGGAGCGCGATTTGAACTCGCGTTTCATCGATGCGGTGCGGCAGGTCGAGGGCGCTTTCTCCCTGGTGGCGATGACGGCCAAGAAGATGATCGGCTGCCGCGATCCGCTCGGCATCCGGCCGCTGGTGCTGGGCGATCTCGACGGCGCCTGGATCCTGGCCTCTGAAACCTGCGCGCTCGACATCATCGGTGCGCGTTTCGTGCGCGACCTGAAGCCCGGCGAGATGGTCGTCGTCACGTCCAAGGGCATCGAGAGCCTGTTCCCCTTCGAGCCGCAGAAGACCCGCTTCTGCATCTTCGAATATGTCTATTTCGCGCGGCCGGATTCCTCGGTCGAAGGCCGCAACGTCTATGAGGTGCGCAAGCGTATCGGCGCCGAGCTGGCGGTCGAAAGCCCGGTCGAGGCCGACATCGTCGTGCCGGTGCCGGATTCGGGCACGCCGGCGGCGATCGGCTTCAGCCAGGCGGCCGGCATTCCCTTCGAGCTCGGCATCATCCGCAATCATTATGTCGGCCGCACCTTCATCCAGCCGGGCGATTCGATCCGCCATATGGGCGTCAAGCTGAAGCACAATGCCAACCGGCGCATGATCGAAGGCAAGCGCGTGGTTCTGGTCGACGACAGCATCGTGCGCGGCACCACCAGCCAGAAGATCGTGCAGATGGTGCGCGACGCCGGCGCCAAGGAGGTGCATATGCGCATCGCCTCACCGCCGACACGCGCCTCCTGCTTCTACGGTGTCGACACGCCGGAGAAATCGAAGCTCCTGGCGTCGCGCATGTCGATCGAGGAGATGGCCGAGTTCATTCGCGTCGATTCGCTTGGCTTCCTCACCATTGACGGGCTCTACCGCGCGGTCGGCGAGGCCAGCCGCGACAACGACCAGCCGCAATTCTGCGATGCCTGCTTCACCGGCCAGTACCCGACCCGCCTGCTCGACTTCGAAGGCCACGACAATGTGCGCACGCTGTCGCTGCTGGCGACAAGCGGGACGTAGGCCGGACCGCCATCAGCGTTAGTCAATTCCCGGAATCCATCGCATGACCCTCGACCTTTCCGGCCGCGTTGCGGTCGTCACCGGCGCCTCGCGCGGCATCGGCTATTTCATTGCCAAGGAATTGGCTGCCGCCGGCGCGCATGTCATTGCGGTGGCTCGTACTGTCGGCGGGCTGGAAGAGCTCGACGACCAGATCAAGGCGGCCGGCGGCCAGGCGACACTGGTGCCGCTCGACCTCGCCGACATGGCCGGCATCGACCGCCTGGGCGGCGCCATCCACGAACGCTGGGGCAAGCTCGACATTCTCGTCGCCAATGCCGGCGTGCTCGGCGTCATCTCGCCGATCGGTCATGTCGAAGCAAAAACCTTCGAGAAGGTGATGACCATCAACGTCACCTCGACCTGGCGGCTGATCCGCTCGGTCGACCCTCTGCTGCGGCTCTCCGATGCTGGCCGCGCGATCATCCTGTCTTCCAACGCCGCGCACTCGGCGCGCGCCTTCTGGGCACCCTACGCGGCATCCAAGGCCGCGGTGGAGACGATGATGCGCTCCTGGGCGCATGAGACGCAGAGCCTGCCGCTCAGGGTGAACGCCGCTGACCCCGGCGCCACCCGCACCGCCATGCGGGCCCAGGCAGTGCCGGGCGAAGATCCCGAGACGTTGCCGCATCCCTCCGAGATCGCCAAACGCATCGTGCCGCTGGCCAGCCCGGACCTGAAAGAGACCGGATTGATCTTCCAGGCCAAGCACAATCGCTT
>NZ_RZPF01000552.1:0-4524 GCF_004022735.1 Mesorhizobium sp. M7A.F.Ca.AU.001.01.1.1 | reverse complement strand
GCCGTCGTCGTCGCCGAGCCGGAACCCGCTGAATACGTCAAGATTTGCGACGTCTACGGCGCTGGCTACTTCTACATCCCCGGCACCGAGACCTGCCTGCGCGTCGGCGGCTATGTCCGTTATGACATCGGCGGTGGCGACCTCGGTTCGTTCGATGGTGCAAAAGCCGCGGATCACCAGGATGGTGATGACCACAATACCTGGCTGAAGAATACCCGCTTCACGCTGAAGACCTGGACAGGCCAGGAAACCGAACTCGGCACCTTGAAGACCTACACCGAGACCCGCTTCAACTTCGGCGACGACAACGCCTTCGAGGACGTCAACGCCGCCCACAACCGGGACGTCTCGCTGAACTTCGCCTGGATCCAGCTCGGCGGCCTGCGCGTCGGTAAGGACGAATCGGCCTTCGATACGTTCGTCGGCTACGCCGGCAACGTCATCAACGACACGCTCGTTCCCTACGGCGATTTCGACACCAACGTCGTCCAGTACTACTTCGACGCCGGCAACGGCTTCTCGGCAGTGGTCTCGCTGGAAGAAGGTAACGCCAATGACACGATCGACAGCTATGTTCCGCATGTCGTCGGCGGCGTGAAGTACACGCAGGGCTGGGGCGCCATCACCGGTGTCGTCGCCTATGACAGCAATTACGAAGAAGTGGCCGGCAAGGTTCGCCTGGATGTGAACGTCTCCAACGAACTCTCGCTGTTCATCATGGGCGGCTACGGTTCGGACGACAATCTCAACGATAACCTCAGCAATCATGTCGACGCCAACGGTCGCGGCTTCTACAAGATGTGGGGTGGCAATTGGGCAGTGTGGGGCGGTGGCACCTACAAGTTCAACGAAAAAACCTCGTTCAACGCTCAGGTGTCTGCTGACGATTGGAAGAACGTCGGCGTTGCCGCGAACATCGCTTACGACGTTGTGCCGGGCTTCACGGTCACGGCCGAAGTCGACTACCTCCATGCAGGCCGATTTGGCGATGTCAACTATGTTAACCCATCGTTCACACCGGCCGACAAGAAGAACAGCATCGGCGGCCTCCTCCGCTTCCAGCGCTCGTTCTAATATATTTCGACTTGTCGAAATCGAAAACCCGGCGGGCAACCGCCGGGTTTTTTACGCCGGGTTCCGAGAGACTCGTCAAATGCAGTTGAGCCGCCCCGAGACCGAGCCCCTGCACTTCTTGAAGGTTTGCGAGCGACAATAGCCAGCCGACGAAGCCGAGCCCCGGCAGCTCCGGCAGTCCGGCAGTGCGTGAGTTTTCGCGCCAAGCACTTCGAGCGTGTCGACCAGCAGAATCAATTGACCAACCGAGCGATTGTGTTGGGATCATCGGGTGCGGAATCACGCGCATCCGTAAGCTTCTTCAGCTCTATTTCTCAGCAGTGCCAACCAAATCGAGGAGACGTGCGCGCATGAGCGGAACGCAGGACTGGTCTGAGTTACGTGTCCGCCAAGTCGCCCAAAGCATCGATGAGTGGCTGGATCTCGCCTTCATAATTCTTCCAGCGCTTGACCGACGATTTGTAGATCGGTTGGCGAACCTGCCAGCGACTGGGTGTGTTGACCGAACCATCCCTGTCGAAAAAGCGCAGGCAGGCGTCATCCCAGGGCAGCCCAAGGTAATCGATGAGGCGGCGTGACTGCGCTTCCTGATCGTCGACCAGCGTCTCGTACTGATTTTCGAAGATCAGGTTCGGGAAAACCTCGTTCCAATGCTGCATCAGGCGGTCATATTCTCGATAGTACAGGCCGAGTGTCTTCAGGTCGGTGTTGTAGCTGTGCCCCTCGCCGAATTTCTGGACAAAACAAGAGACGCAATTGTCGATGGCGTCACGACGGCAATGAATGATTCGCGCGTTGGGAAAGAGAACGGCGATAAGACCGATCAGCTCAAAATTATGAGGCATCTTATCCACGATCCGAAGCGCGGCAGGCGCTCGCTCCCTCAGATAGGTCAGGTGCTCTTCGGCCAGTGTTCCGGACAGGTGTTCTGTGATCGACGCCATCGCATGGTTTAGCCTCCCGGCCGATGACTTTCTGAGGTCGATCGCATTCGCGACTCTTCTGAGTTTGCTTAGTTCCCCTGCGCCATGGACATCGGGATGACTTGCGCAAATTTGTTCCGTGAGTGTCGTTCCCGAGCGCGGCATGCCGACCACGAACACAGGAACTTCCGAAGGATTTCCGTAACCCGACCTGGCAGCCAGCATCTCAGGCGTGAAGGTCTCAATCAGTGAATCTACCCACCGACGGTATTGGTCGATATCGAAGTAGCGGCCCGAGGCCTGTTTGGCCTTGTTGAAATGGCCGAATGCATCCTTATAGCGCTTGAGGTCGTTCAGCACCTTGCCGGCCGCCAGATGGAGCTTCTCTACGCCGTCCAGATCAAGCTTGGGATTGCCGAGTTCACCAACGATGGATTGTAGTTCCTTTGGCTCTTCGGTGAACTTTTGCGTCTGTACAAGGTCGTTGTAGGCAGTCGGCATTGCGATGCGACGTTCGATTGCTTCTTTAAGAAAGGCGGCGGCCTCGTCCATGCGCCCCAGGCTGCTGAGCGCGCTGGCCAGTCCTATCCGCACTTTGGGATGATCGCGGTTGATCTTCAGCGCCTTCTCATAGAGCGGCAAAGCCATGTCGGGTTTATCAAACTGGATATAAGCGTCCCCCAATGCACAAAGCGCTTCGATGAGACCTGGCTGCAACTCCAAGGCATACTGCATATGCTCGATTGCCGGTGAATATTCACTGACCTTCACATAGGCCGAAGCCAAACCAAGGTGGTAGTAGGGGTTTTTTGGTTCCTCGCCGATCGCTCGTGCGAAATATCGCAAGGCCGCCTCATCGTCGTAGCCCAGGCACACGGTCCCCAAAATATACAGGGCGAGCGGATGGTTAGGCGTGCGCGCCAGCACCCGAAGGCATAGGTCCTGAGCCTCGTTAAGCCGCTTGGCCTGCTGAAACTGATACGCCTGCTCCAGCAACGCATCGTCTGCCTGCGCAGGCGAAAGCGAATTTGCGTTGCGCAGATTTGGCTGCGGGAATTTGGGTTTCGGCCCGGTTTGGACCTTGAGGTGCTTTGACCAGGCAGGCGGCAGACGGTTGTTCATCACGTCTCGCTAGCAAAAGCGGCCGAAAGAATCCAGCGTTACGGATCTGCCCAGCGGCAACTTGCACCGACCCATCCGGCGCGCTAGCAAGAAGGCCCTTTCAAGCGAGCTTCCACCATGCATCAGCGCCCTCCCCTCATGCCGCTCATCGCAGCGCTTCCCTCGACGGTGCCGTTTGTCGGCCCCGAAGCGCAGGAGCGCGAGCGTGGCCGCGCTTTTCGCGCCCGCATCGGCGCCAATGAGAGCAGCTTTGGTCCCTCGCCGCGCGTCATCGCCCGCATGGCCGAGATCGCCGGCGACATGTGGATGTATTGCGATCCCGACAATCACGATCTGAAGGTGGCGGTAGCCGCGCATCACGGCGTAAAAGCAGAGAACGTCGTTGTCGGCGAAGGCATAGATGGCCTGCTCGCCCTGGTGGCACGCATGTATGTGGCGCCCGGCGATGCTGTGGTCACCTCGCTCGGCGCTTATCCGACCTTCAACTTCCACATCGCCGGTGTCGGCGGACGACTGGTGACGGTCCCTTACGAGAACGACCGGGAAAGCCTGGATGGCCTGCTGGCGGCGGTGCACAGGGACAAGGCCCCGCTGGTCTATCTCTCCAACCCCGACAATCCGATGGGCAGTTGGTGGGAGGCGAGCGAGATCATCCGCTTCATCGAGGCGCTGCCGGAAACCACCATGCTGGTGCTCGACGAGGCCTATGGCGAACTCGGGCCGGCCTCGGCGCTGCCGCCGATCGATATCTCCAGGCCAAACGTCATCCGCATGCGCACCTTCTCGAAGGCGTACGGGCTGGCGGGCATACGCTGCGGCTATGCGATCGCTGAGGCCCAGGTGATCCGCGACTTCGAGAAGATCCGCAACCATTACGGCGTCAGCCGCATGGCGCAGATCGCCGGCGTCGAGGCGCTCGCCGATCAGCACTATCTGCAAAGCGTGGTGGCGCGGGTCGCGGCCGGCCGCCGACGCATCGCCGGCATTGCCGAGGCGAACGGGCTGAAGCCACTGGCGTCGGCGACCAATTTCGTCACCATCGATTGCTGCGGCGATGGCGCCTTCGCGCTGAAAGTTCTGCAAGCCCTGCTGTCACGCGACGTCTTCATCCGCAAGCCGATGGTGCCACGGCTCGACCGCTGCATCCGCGTCAGCGTCGGCCTCGATCACGAGCTCGACATTTTTGCCGAGGAACTTCCCGGTGCTTTGGCGGCAGCGCGGGGTAATTAGGATACCGCTGGCGCGCAACCGGCAGCAAAAGCCGCCTACAAATCCATTTCCCAGGTCTGGCCGGTCAGATCCTTGCCGAAGCTGCGGTGGTGCTCCTGCGAGACCAGCCTGAAGCCGGCACGTTCGTAGATCGCGCGCGCCGCAACGAGGATGTCGTTGGTCCACAGAACTAGCT
>NZ_RZPF01000551.1:0-4527 GCF_004022735.1 Mesorhizobium sp. M7A.F.Ca.AU.001.01.1.1 | reverse complement strand
CAGACGCCGCTGCCGACGCGCGCCGACGGCGAATGGTGGGCGGCCATGGGAGAGGTCTTCCATCTCGATTGACCGGAACGTTATCGGGCAGTCGCTTCCCGGATATGCCCCAACGACGTGGCGACCGGTCCGTCTTTCATGACGACCTCATCCAGTCTCCGGCCTTGACCTCCTTGACCTCTGACATTCTATTATATTAGTATTCCAAATCATTTCTTGTCTCTCGACCTCCTGTCGCGGAGAACTTTTTCAGAGTATGGGGTCATGGCGCGGTTCATCAAGCTTTCGGGGGCCGACAACATTCTTCTGGCGGTCGATCCGTTGAAGATCGGCGAAAAAGCCGGTGACGTGGCTGCCAGGGCACGCATACCGCGCGGGCACAAAATGGCCTTGCGCGACATCGGCTCGGACCAGCCGATCGTGAAATACGGCCAGACCATCGGTTTTGCGCGGGAACCAATCGTCGCCGGCGACTGGGTTCACGAGCACAATGTGTATCTGCGAAATTTCGAACGCGACTACGTCTTCGGCACGAATACCAGGCAAACCGAGATCGTTGCCGAGGCCGAGCGCGCTACTTTCATGGGTTACCGCCGGCCGAGCGGCAAGGTGGGCACGCGCAACTTCATTGCCGTCCTGACCTCGGTGAACTGCTCTGCCAGCGTCGCCCGGTTCATCACCGACGAGGTCAACCGGTCTGGCATCCTGCGCGACTATCCCAATGTCGACGGTATCATCGCACTCGTCCACGGCACTGGCTGCGGCATCGACACCAAGGGTCCCGCTTACGACCTGTTGAAAAGGACGCAATGGGGCTTTGCCACGAACCCCAATATCGGCGGCGTGCTGATGGTCGGACTCGGCTGCGAAGCGTTCCAGATCCCACGCTGGATGCAGTCGTACAACATCAAGGAGAGCACGATTTTCCGCACGATGACCATCCAGGAAACCGGCGGTACGCGAAAGACGGTCGAGGCTGGCGTGAAGGCGATCGTCGACATGCTGCCTACGGTGAACGCCGCCGAAAGGACGCCGCAACCAGCCTCCGAACTGGTGCTTGCGCTGCAATGCGGCGGATCGGACGGTTACTCCGGCATCAGCGCCAATCCGGCACTAGGTGCTGCGGTGGACCTGCTTGTCGGGCAAGGCGGTACGGCGGTGCTCTCGGAGACGCCCGAGATCTATGGCGCCGAACATCTCCTCGCCTTGCGCGCCGAGAGCCGCGCGGTGGGCGAAAAGCTGATCGAACGCATCCGCTGGTGGGAGGATTATACCGCCAGGCACGACATGGAGATGAACAACAACCCTTCGCCCGGCAACAAGCTGGGTGGGTTGACGACCATCCTGGAGAAATCGCTCGGCGCTTCCGCCAAGGGCGGCACCACCAATCTGCGGGCGGTGCTGGAATATGCCGAGCCGATCAACGAGCGCGGCCTCGTCTTCATGGATACGCCCGGCTACGACCCGGTCTCGGCCACCGGGCAGGTCGCCGGCGGCGCCAACATATTGTGCTTCACCACCGGCCGCGGTTCGGCCTTCGGCTGCAAGCCGACGCCCTCGATCAAGCTTGCCTCCAACAGCTTCATCTTCGAGCAGATGCGCGAGGACATGGATATCAATTGCGGAGACATACTGGACGGCGTCTCGCTGGCCGAGAAGGGCGAGGAGATCTTTGCCGAGATCCTGCGCGTCGCTTCCGGCGGGCGCACCAGGTCGGAAGCGCTCGGCTATGGCGACAACGAGTTCGTGCCATGGAGCCTTGGCGCGACCATGTAGCGATCGCCGGCCTGCACAGGCCGGCCTTTATCCCGGAAGTAGCTCAAACGGAAAGAACCGCTCGACATGAACAGGATCGATCTTGACGGCCAGCACGCTGTGGTCACCGGTGGCGCCCAAGGCCTCGGCTTCGCGATGGCCAGGCGTTTCGTCGCTTCCGGCGCGACGGTCAGCTTGTGGGATCTCGATGAGGCCCGCCTCGAAACCGCCAAGAAGGAACTCGGCAACGCTGCCACGACAGAGATCGTGGACGTCGCCGATTGGACGTCGGTGGACGCGGCGCGCGCCAGGACCGAAGATCTGGCCGGCAAGATTTCCATTCTGGTCAATTCCGCCGGAATTGCCGGCCCTGCCGCCCCGCTCGACGTCTACGACATCGAGACGTGGAAGAAGGTCATCGACGTCAACGTAAACGGTACGTTCTACGTCAATCGCGCCGTGGTTCCCGGAATGAAGGAGCGCAATTACGGACGGATCGTCAACATCGCTTCGGTCGCCGGCAAGGAGGGCAACCCCAACGCCTCCGCCTATTCAGCCTCGAAGGCGGCGGTCATCGGCTTGACCAAGTCGCTCGGCAAGGAACTGGCGCAGTACGACATCGCCGTGAACTGCATCTCGCCGGCCACGGCACAGACGCGCATCCTCGAACAGCTGACGCCGGAGCACATCGAATATATGCGCTCGCGCATTCCGCGCGGCCGCCTGCTGGAGGTCGACGAAGCCGCGGCGATGGTCGCCTGGCTCGTCTCCAAGGAGAACAGTTTCACGACCGCCTCCACGTTCGACCTGTCGGGTGGGCGGACGACCTATTGAAGGGCAGTTGCCGTTCAGCCAGGCAACCGACCGAGGCCAGCCGCAAAGCGCGCCACCATCGCCACGCCGGTCTCGTTGGGCCGCATCGCCGGAGCCCGGTCGTGTATCGGGATGCCTGCGCGGGCGCCGAACAGCCGCTTGCCGTAGCAGATCAGGTTCTCGATGCCCTGCATGACGAAGACCGCTGCCGGCAGCATTCTTGCGTACTCGGCCTCGGCCGTCGCTTCGTCACCGATCCGAAACGCATTGTAGGCGCGCACGGCGAGGTCGATGCCATCAGGCGCCAGGATCATGCCGCGGCAACCGATGCGGAAATTGTCGATCAGTTCAAGGCCGCCGCGTCCGTTGAAAACGGGTATCCGGCCTTCGGTGCGTTCGATCAATCCGGCAATGTCGGTGACAGGGCCTTCGCCCTTGATCAGCCTTATGTTGGGATGAAGCGTGACAAGTTCGCGGATCTCGTCCGATGACAGGCCGCGCCCGAAAAACGCCGGCGCGTTCTGGATCGCCACCGGCAGGTCGGTTGCCTCGGCGACGCGGCCGAAGAACCTGGTGTATTCCAGCGCACCATAGGATCCGACCGGCGGCGGCTGCAGGATCACCCAATCCGCTCCCACGCTTTCAGCATGGCGAAGCTGTGCCACCTGCTCAGCCACCGAAGCGCCGAAGATGGTGAAGGCAAGCGGCACTTTTCCAGCCGTATCTTCCGCCGTCCAGTCCATGATCGTCCGGCGCTCGGCCTCGGTCAGCTTGGCGACTTCCGTCGCCAGGCCGAGCGCCGCCATGCCGTGCACGCCCGTCGCCAGGCAGATCTCGACCTGCCGACGCATCGCCGCGCGGTCCAGTTGTTCGTTCGCGTCAAAGAGCGCGTAGAGAATGGCGTGAATGGCGTGGAAATCGTCAGGCCGGAAATTGGGCATGCTGGTCGGCCTCAATGGCTTTCGCGTGGAATGGCGTGGCCACGGCATCCGACGAGAAAGTCGAGATCGGCGCCGCGGTCCGCCTGCAGGACACGGTCGACATAGAGGCCCTGATAGCCGCCGCGCATCGCCGGGACGGGCGGTAGCCAGGATTCACGACGCCGCGCCAGCTCCTGTGCCGACACGTCGAGATGCAGCTTCCTTGCTTCGACGTCGAGCTCGATGAAGTCGCCGCTCCTGACCAGCGCCAGCGGGCCGCCGATGGCGGCTTCGGGTGCGGCATGCAGCACGACGGTGCCGAAGGCGGTGCCGGACATGCGGGCATCGGAGATGCGGATCATGTCGCGGACACCCTGCTTCAGCAGCTTCCGGGGCAGCGCCATGTTGCCGACCTCGGCCATCCCCGGATAGCCCTTGGGGCCGCAATTCTTCAGCACCATGATCGACGCTTCGTCGACGTCGAGCGCGGGATCGTCGACGCGCGCCTTGTAGTCGTCGATGTCCTCGAAGACGACGGCGCGGCCGCGATGCTTCATCAGGGCCGGTGACGCGGCTGACGGCTTGATGATGGCGCCGTCGGGCGCCAGATTGCCACGCAGCACCGCGATACCGCCATTGGGAGTAAGCGCCTTGTCGCGCGGGCGGATCACCTCGGGATTGTAGTTTTTAGCGTCACGGATGTTGTCGCGCACGGTCTTGCCGGTGACGGTCAGCACGTCGAGATCGAGCAGATCGCCGATCTCCTTCATGACCGCCGGAATGCCGCCTGCGTAGCAGAAGTCCTCCATCAGGAAGCGGCCTGACGGCATCAGGTCGAGGATGGTCGGTACATCGCGGCCATATCGATCCCAATCGTCCAGTGTCAGTTCGGTGCCGACGCGGCCGGCAATCGCCAGCAGATGCACGACCGCATTGGTCGAGCCGCCGATGGCACCATTGACACGGATGGCGTTGGCGAAAGCTTCTTTCTTGAGGATGGCGGACGGGCGGAGATTCTCATTGACCATCTCGACGATGC
>NZ_RZPF01000054.1:0-14598 GCF_004022735.1 Mesorhizobium sp. M7A.F.Ca.AU.001.01.1.1 | reverse complement strand
GAGCTGGAAGCAATCGAATGGCGTGACGCCGACGGTGAGGCGCGGGGACCAACGATCGCCGGAGATCGAGGCTTCCTGCGGTGACGGGATGCGCGTCTCGCCATCGAGCTGGTAGCCGTCATAGCGCATCGCCGCGATGACCTGCAGCCAATCCCCGTAATCGCCCTGCCACTGCAGGAAGCCGCCATAACCCTGCTGTTGGCCAGCGCCGAAATGCGCCGCTTCCGAGGAGGCCTCGAGATAGTAGTAGTCGAGTCCGTAGGTCAGCGTATGTGCTAGTCCCCAGACGTCGAAACGCGAGGAGTTCTTCACATTGAAACCTGTCGTGGCCACGTCGTAGAAGCGGAAATTGCCGATCGCCGAGGTCGGCCAGACCTGCGTCTGCTCGGCGCGGGTGCGGTTGTGATAGGCATTGGCGCTGAAGTCGATCAGCGCGTTGTCGTCGGGCTTCCAGGTGTAAGCGGCGGTGTAGGTCTGGTTGGTGGTGTCGGTGTCATAGCGGCTCAGGGTCGGCGAGGTCGAGCCGCTCGATCCGGTGATCTGGTCGTTGTAGCGCTGCAGGATGGCGCCGAGCTTCAGCTCATGGCCATCGGCCGGCCGCAACGTCGCCTTCAGATAGCCGCTGGTCACCCGCTCGCCGGTCCATGGCACGGTGTCGCCATTGCCATCGGTGTAGCTGTCGCGGTCGCGGTAGATGAGGTTGCCGATGATATCGGCATCGTCGCTGAAGCGGTAGGCACCGGTGGTGCTGGTGGTGAAGCCGTCGCCATTGTCCTCGTAGCCGAGCTTCTCGCTCAGCGCCCAGCGCTCATCCTTCTTGAGGAAATCGCCGGCATCCTTGGTCTCGAAGGAGACGACGCCGCCGATGCCGCCGGAACCATAGGCATTCGAGACCGGACCGCGAATGACGGTGGCTTCCTTGATCAGGTCGGGTTCGACATAGAACGAGCCAGAGCCATGACCGACGCGCCAGTAGTCCTGGCGGGCGCCGTCGAGGGTGACGACGACGCGGCCATATTGCTCCAGGCCGCGGATGTTGATGGCGGTTGCGGGATCGTCGCCATTCATCGAGGCAGCGACGCCCGGTGTGGTGCGGAAGATGTCGGCGGCTGTGTCGGGCTGGATGCGGTCGAGTTCGTCCTGATCGACGGCGCTGATGGCGGCCATCGATTCGATCACCGCCGTTTTGATCATCGTTGCCGAGATGGTGATCACGTCGAGCATCGTCGCCGGCTGGTTCTGCGCGACACTGGCCGGCGCCAGGCGGCCGGTCTTGGCGGCGGCCTTTTTCTCCCGGTCCTGTTCCTGCGCGCTGGCAAGAGGCACGGCGCAGAGGCCGAGCACGAAGGCGAGCGCCGTGCTCGCCATCGATGTCGTGTTTGTTGTCGTTGTCATGCAGCCCCCAAGCAAAAGCAAAACTGCTGGCGGTGGCTGAGCGGCCTTGGCTGGCATTATTGAAAATCCCTCAACCAGTCAGGTCAGGGCATGGGTCACATATTTAAACATGATGACATAAGTCAACTTTAAATTTATAGCCGACCATCCTCGAGAAGCATCTGGCACGGGAACAGCGGCATGGTTGGCAGTTTAGGCGAAGGCAAGACGACCCACTGGTCGCAACCGGGCAGGATCGCGGCGGTGCTGCTTCTGGCACTGGCGGTGCTGGCGCCTTCCTGCGGCTTCAAGGCGCTGGCCGCCGAGACCGTTGTCGATGCGCTGGGACGAACCGTCGTGCCGGGCGCGGCGACCCGGATCGTGACGCTCGGTTCCGACGTCACCGAGATCGTCCACGCGCTGGGCGCCGGCGGGCGAATCGTCGCTATTGATCGCGGCAGCAAATATCCGCCTGAAGTCGCGCAAAAACCCAATGTCGGCTACCGCCGCCAGCTTTCGGTCGAGGGGCTGGCCAGCCTGCGACCCGACCTGATCCTGGCCGCAGAAGACAGCGGGCCTCCTGAAGCGGTCGAGGTGCTGAAGTCGCTGGCAATTCCGATCGTCTTGGTCCCGCAGGACAACAGCCCGCAAGGCATCGAGCACAAGATCACGTTGATCGCCGCCAGCCTTGGGCTCGAGGACAAGGGCAAGGCGGTTTCCGCCGAGGTGCTCACCGCCTTTCAGGCTGCCGCGGATCTGGCGTCGCAAATTCCGCCGGAGCGGCGCAAGAAGGTGGTGTTCTTCCATGGCCTGGTACGTCTGAGCGCTGCCGGCGCGGGTACTTCTGCCGACGCCATCATCCGCTATGCCGGCGGCCTCAACCCTATGGACATCGTACAGGGCTACAAGGCGGCGTCGGAGGAAAAACTGATCGAGATGGCGCCTGACGTCATCCTGATGATGGGCGACGGCAAGGGCGGGCCGTCGGCCGAGCTGGTGTTCGGCAACCGCGCGCTGGCGGCAACGCCGGCGGCAGCCAAGAAGGCGCTGGTCGTGCTCGACGGCGCCTACATGATCGGCTTCGGCCCGCGCACATCGGATGCGATCCGCGACCTGGCGAAAGCGCTCTATCCGGAAGGGGAATGACGTCGCGAAAATCGCAAGACGGTTCGGCTGGGCAGTACAATTTCGTCGCCGAACCCCGTTGCGCTTCATAAATGCTGTCCGTCCGGATTTCTCCGGATCGGCTTCCGCCCGAACAAACTTGGCGGCTCGGCCTGAAACATTGGCACGATATTCTAAGCCGCGCGGTTGACCGTGAATGCGCTCTCCAGCCTATAATTATACTAAATTCATAGACTAACTGCGAGCGCTCGGAGCGCTCGCATCTTGGCCTGTGAAAATGGTTGCACAAGGGAGCGCATCGATGCCGAAAACAGAGTCCAATCCGGTCGACCTCGGCACCAGGGCCGCCGACTTCCTGCTGCCCGACGCGCAAGGTGTGCTGCACCGCCTTGCCGATTTCGACGCCAAGCCGGCCTTGCTCGTCGCTTTCATCTCCAACCGCTGCCCGTTCGTCGTGCTGATCCGCGAGCAGCTTGCCGCTTTCGCCAGGGATTACGCCGGCAAGGGGCTGCAGGTGGTGGCGATCAACGCCAACGACCACGAGGCGCATCCGGAGGAGACGCTCGCCCGCATCGGCGAGGAGGCCGGAAAATTCGGCTATTCCTTCCCCTATCTCAAGGATGCGTCGCAGCAGACGGCGAAAGCCTATGGCGCGGCTTGCACGCCCGACTTCTTCCTGTTCGGCACTGACCGGCGGCTCGCCTATCACGGCCAGTTCGACGATGCGCGGCCGGGCAACGGCAAGCCGGTGACGGGTGCCGATCTGCGCGCGGCGGTCGATACGGTGCTGGAGGGCGGCAGGCCCACTGCCAGCCAGGCGCCGTCGATCGGCTGCAACATCAAGTGGAGCGCGGGCAACGAGCCGGTGTGGTCTTCCAGCGCGGCCCGCGCGGCCTAGCGCCTGCTTCGACTTTATTCGCCAGGTCTCCATGCCCAAGCCGCAAAAATCCGCTTCCGACAGCTTGCTGCTCCAGGCCGACGTGCTGGTGCTGGGCGGCGGTCCGTCGGCAGCTTGGGCAGCAGTCGCCGCGGCCGAGGCCGGCGCCAAGGTGGTGCTGGCCGACAAGGGCTATCTCGGCACCAGCGGCGCCACCGCGCCGTCCAACACCGGCACCTGGTGCGTGCCGCCGGGCGACAACAGGCATGCCGTGGTCGAGCGACGCTGGCAGCGCACCGGCGAACTCGCCGACCCGCGCTGGATGCTGCGCTGCGTTGACACCGCCTACCGCAACCTGCTCAGGCTCTCCGAATGGGGCTATCCCTTCCCGAGCGAGGATGACGGCCGGCTCTACATCGCCAATCTGCGCGGCCCGGACTACATGCGCTTCATGCGCCGCCGCGTGCTTTTGGCCGGCGTCACCGTCCTCGACCATCATCCCGCGCTCGAACTTTTGTCGGACGGCGATGCCATCGTCGGCGCCGCCGGTGTCGCCAGGCAGATCGGCCAGGATTGGCGCGTCGACGCCAACGCGGTGGTGCTGGCGACCGGTGGCTGCGCTTTCCGCGAGCGCATCCTCGGCGCGACCGGGCTGACCGGCGACGGCTATCTGATGGCGGCGGAGGCCGGCGCCAGCCTGTCGGGCATGGAGTTCACCGGCAAATACACGCTGGCGCCCTACGGCTCCTCGTTGAACAAGGGGCTGCCGTTCCGCTGGGCGTCGTTCCATCGCGAAGATGGCTCACCGATCGTCGGGCCGACCGGCGAGCCGTTGCGCAACGGCATCGGCGACCGCGAGGAGGAAGTGGCGCGCGCGCTGATCGACGGCCCGGTCTACGCGCGGCTCGATCAGGCCGAACCAGCGCTGCAGGGCTGGCTGCGCCAGGGCCAGCCGAATTGCTTCGTGCCCTATGACCGCGCCGGCATCGACCCTTTCAGCGAGCTGTTCCGCATCACCCTGCGCGCCGAAGGCACGGTGCGCGGCACGGGCGGCATAGACATCGTCTCCGACGATTGCGCCACCGGCGTACCCGGCCTCTATGTCGCCGGCGACGCGGCCAGCCGCGAGATCATGACCGGTGCGGTGTCGGGCGGCGGCGCCGTCAATTCGTCCTGGGCGCTGGCCAGCGGCTGGTGGGCGGGCAAGGGCGCTTCGACCCATGCCAAGCGCCGGACCGGCAAGGCATTCCGCACTGAGGTGCAGTCGCTTGGCCAGGCTGGATTACGTCCTGCATCATCGCCGCGCGTCGACATCTCGGCAGGCGAAGTCATCGAGGCGGTGCGCAGTGAGGTGACGCCGCTCGACAAGAATTTCTTCCGCACCGGCGAAGGCCTGGAGAAAAGCGGCGAGCGGTTGGAGAGTGTCTGGCGCGACGTGCGCGACCATCTGCAAGGCGACGGGCTGGATAGGGTCCGTACCCGAGAGGCAGCTTCGATCGCCGCCGCCGGGCGCTGGTCCGTGGCCGCAGCGCTGCACCGCACCGAGAGCCGCGGTATGCATCGCCGCACCGATTTGCCGGGCAAGAGCCCGGCCTTCGCGCACCGGCTGGTCATCACCGGTGTGGATGCGTTCCGCATCGCAGGCGCGCCTGAGCGGCTGGCGGAGCTGGCGTCATGATCGAGATCGTCTCGGCCACGCGCTGTGTCGAATGCGACATCTGCGTCAAGGTGTGCCCGGCCAACGTCTTCGACGCGACCGAGAGCGGCGTGCCAGTGATCGCCCGCCAGGAGGACTGCCAGACCTGCTTCCTGTGCGAAATCTACTGCCCGACCGACGCGCTCTATGTGGCCGAGTTCGCCGAAGGGCCGACCGGCATCACGGAAGCTCAGGCCGACGCCCGACAGCTGTTTGGCTCCTATGCCCGCGCGCTCGGCTGGAAGCGCGGCAAGGCCGGCGGCTCGGAATTCGACCCGACGCACCGCATCCGCGTGGCGCAGTGAACCGATCGGAGACAGATATGGACCGTATCGTCGTCAGCGACATCAGCAAGACCTTCCAGCTCAAGCCGGGGCAGTTCGTCACCGTCGATGGCGAGGCGACCGACCGCGTCACCGTGCTCGATGGCGTTGACCTCTCGATCCGCAAGGGCGAGTTCATCACGCTGGTCGGCCCCAGCGGCTCGGGCAAGTCGGTGCTGCTCGACATCATTGGCGGGCTGACGCAGGCGACCGGCGGCGACGTCAAGCTCGATGGCCGGCGCATCACCAGGCCCGACCCGAAGACCGGCTATGTCTTCCAGCAATATGCGCTGTTTCCCTGGCGCACGGCGCTCGCCAACATCGAATATGCGCTGGAAGTGCGCGGCGTGGCCAAGGCTGAGCGCACGGCGACGGCCCGCCATCTGTTGTCGCTGTTCGGCCTTGCCGGCTTCGAGGACCGTTTTCCCAACCAGCTGTCCGGCGGCATGCAGCAGCGTGTGGCGATCGCGCGTGCGCTGGCCAGCAACCCGGAAGTGTTGCTGATGGATGAGCCGTTCGCGGCGCTTGACCAGCAGACGCGCGAGCTTCTGCAAGGCGAGCTGCTGCGGATCTGGGGCAAGATCAACACGACGGTCATTTTCGTCACCCACTCGATCGACGAGGCGATCTTCCTCGCCGACCGGGTGGTGGTGATGACGGCGCGGCCGGGCGCGGTGAAGGAGATCATCGATATCGACCTGCCACGGCCGCGCGACGGCGACATCCGCGCCAGCGCCGAATTCAATCTATATCGCGCTCGCGTCTGGGACGTGCTGCGCGACGAGGTCAACAAGGCGCAGAAGGACTGGACTCTGTCGCCAGCCTTCAGTCACTGAGGAACTGGACCCATGGCCTATCTGACCGAGAAGTTTGGCTCCGCTGGAGCGCTCCACCTGTTTGCCGGCGCTGGCGAAACGGTAGCCGCCGCCAGGGTCCCCGCCATCAAGGCCAACGCCAAGATCCGGAGCAAGAAAGCGAGCCGCGGCACATTCCTCTATGGCTTGCCGCTGCTCGGCCTGTTCTTCCTGCTGTGGGAGATCGCGCCCCGGCTCGGCTGGCTGAACCGGATCTTCTTTCCGCCGCTGAGCGAGGTGCTGGTCGCCGGGTGGGCGCTGCTCGCCTCGGGCGTGCTGATCGAGCATATCGGCATAAGCCTGCAGCGCGCTGCGATCGGCTTCGCACTCGGCGTGGTGGTCGCCATCCCGCTCGGTCTGTTGATGGGGCGCTATTCGCTGTTCGAGAAGGTTTCCGACCTTTTGGTGCAGACGCTGCGCAACACCTCGCAATTCGCGCTTCTGCCGGTGTTCATCCTGCTGCTCGGCATCGGCGAGGAATCGAAGGTCGCGATCACCTTCTACTCCTCGGTGTTTTTTCTCCTCGTCAACACGATCAGCGGCGTCAAGTCGGTCGATCCGCTGCTCATCAAGGCGGCGCGCTCGATGGGCACGTCCGACTTCGACCTGTTCCGGAAAGTCATCCTGCCGGCCAGCATTCCCTCGATCGTCGCCGGCGCTCGGCTGGCGGTGAAATCCTCGCTGTTCGCGGTCATCGGCGCCGAGATGCTGGCGGCCAAATCCGGCCTCGGTTTCCTCATCCAGAATTCGCAGCTGATGATGGAAACGGCCGACATGTACGCCGGCATCCTGACGCTGACCGTCATCGGCCTGACCGTCAATTACCTGCTCGTCTGGTTCGAGCGCTGGGCAACAGCCTGGAAGGGCCAGTCCGAGACCTCGCTCATTTAAGCGGCCCCATTCATTCCAAACAGGAAGGATTTTCCCATGCCCAACATCCCATTCGACGCAATTCGCCGGCTGCTTCTGAAGGGCGCCATTGCCGTCGTAATCGGCCTTGGCGGCATGCCTGCCTTCGCACAGGACAAGCCTGACATCATCCGCATCGGCAGCACGGCGCCGGGGCACCTCAAATTCATCCTCGCCAAGAAGGACGGCTGGTGGGACAAGGAATTCGCCAAGGACGGCATCAAGGTCGAACTGGTGACCTTCAACGGCGGCTCGGAAGCCACGACGGCATTGGCGACCGGCGCCATCGAGTTCACCTATACCGGCAACAATCCGGCGCTGCGCGTTGCTGCGTCCGGCGCCGACGTCAAGCTGATCGGCCTGTCGAGCTATGTGAAGGCCGGCGGTTCCTACATCGTCGTCAAAACCGACTCGCCGTTGAAGACGCTGCAGGATCTCAGGGGCAAGAAGGTCGCCTATCTCACCGGAACGGTGCGGCATTCGAACTTCAGCAAGGCACTGAACAGCGTCGGCCTGACCACCAATGACGTCGAAGGTCTGAACCTGCCTTTCGAGGCATCCGGCCCGGCGCTGCTGCGCGGCGATATCGACGCCATTGTCGAGACGGATTCGACGGCGGCCAAGCTGGGCGACACCGGCGAGGCGCGGGTGCTGTTCGACACCAGCACCCATCCGGAATGGAACGTGCCGAACGTCATCTCGGTCAACGGCGCCTTCGCGGCGAAATATCCCGATCTGGTCAAGCGGCTGCTGAAGGTCGACATCGAGATTTCGCGTTGGGCCGACGCTCATCCGGACGAGACGATCAAGACGTTTGTGGAGGCGACCAAGTCGTCGGAGAAATCCGTCCGCAAGACCTATGCCGACGGGGTGTTCCACCAGGATCCGAAACTCACCGACGACGCGATCGCCGCCTTGCAGGGCGAGGAGAAATTCATGGCCAGCGCCGGGCTCCTGAAGGGCTCGATCGACTACGGAAAATGGGTCGACAAGAGCTTTGTCGATGGCGCCGCGGCTGAAGTCGCTGCCGTCCAATAGACTGGAAGCATCGAGCGGGGCGGGCGCTTTACCGCGCTGCCCCGTTCGTCTGGTCCGTCAAATCTCTGGGATGTTCTCCTTGAAGATCACCTGCAGCCTTGGCTGGTGCAGTTCATAGGGCAATCCCCGGACCGCATGGGTCAAAGTGTTGAGCGCTTCGCGGGCTTCGACGCGCGGGTTCTGGTCGATGACCGCGTCGAGCGTGCCGTCGAGCAGAAGGTCCTTGGTGCCGTCCGTCACCTCGTGGCCGAGGAAGACCATGGACTGGGCGCGGCCGTGCTCCTTGAGCGCGCGGGCGATGCCGGTGTTGCCGGCGCCGACATTGTAGATCGCGGCAAGGTCGGGGTGCCGCTCCAGCAGGGCCGATGCCTCCGAATAGGCCTTCTCGCGGTCGTCGAGCATTTCGCGCATCTCGACGATCTGCAGGTTGGGTGATTCCTCGGTCAGGACGTGGCGGAACCCCATCTCGCGTTCTTCGTGGCCGCGATAGGACAGCGAGCCGGCGAACAGCGCCACCTTGCCCGGATGCCCCGATCCCATGAAGCGGTTGAGCAGATAGCCGGCCAGCCGCCCGGCGGCGCGGTTGTCGATGCCGATATAGGCGACCCTGGGCACATGCAGGATGTCGGAGGCGATGGTCACCACCTTGATATCGTTGGCCGACAGGGATCGGATCGCTTCGCGCACCGTCGGATGGTCGAGCGCTATAACGCCGACGCCTTGCGTCTGTCCGCGCAGGTCCTGCAGCAGGCGGGCGAGCCGGTCAGGATTGAAGCCCTCGATGGTGGCGATATGGACATCGAGGTCGGGCCGCGCCAGAGCCTGTGCCTCGATGTGCCGGTGCAGCATCTTGATGAAGGAATTGGTGCCGGCCGGCAGCGCGAAGTCGAGTCGGATGACCTCGCCAGGCGAGGGCCGTGGCGGCGCGCCGTTCGGGCCTTCGGCGATGTAGCCGAGGCGCTGCGCCATTTCGAGCACGATTTCGCGCGTGCGCGCCCGCACGCCGGGTCGGTTGTTGAGCACGCGGTCGACGGTGGCGGCCGAGACGCCGGCTTCCCGGGCTATGTCAGTCAGGGTGGAACGCACCGTCTTTCATCTCCTGCATGCGTCAGATCGGCTGGTGACGGCTTCCCCGCCATCGGCGATTCTGATGGGAAATGATGTATCCGCCCTTAGCCCATGCGCAAGCCGCCGCGCTAAATCAAATGGTCCGGCAGGGCTGCGCAGGGCCGGGAAGGGTCGTGTGCCCTCAAATTGAAGCACCCGGCATGATGCATGGATCCCGTTTTTGTGCATTTCCTTGCCCTATTGCGATGTTGTGAGGTGTTTTGATTATTTATGATGTTGACAGCCTTGCCATGCTGCCGTCAATATCCCTCATAAGGGCCGTGGAGGAAACGTGGCCCTGAGGGAGGAGTTTCAATGTCTGACTTGATCCGCATCTCGCGGCGCCGGCTGCTGGCATCCGGAGGAAAGGCGGCTGTGATCATGGCCGCCGCTGGTATCGCACCCCAATTCATTCGTCCCGGCCGCGCCTATGCGGCCGACGCGCTGGCGCCAGGCATGATCGGCGGCCCGACGGGCTTCGATGGAGCCGAGCGCTACCAGTATGGCGCCGACACGCCGGAAGGCCGCGCCATCGAGGCGGCCAAGGCGCTGAAGGGCGCCGGCAAGGCGCCCGCCAAGATCGTGCTCGGCCTGTCCGACGGCTCGATCGGCCAGCTCACGCAGCCGTTCCCGGCCGGTGCGCCGTCGATCAAGGAGCTGTGGGAAAAGGAAACCGGCATCGCGATCGAAATCGTCGGTTTGCCGAACGGCCAGGAATTCACCAAGACGATGCAGGACATCTCCACCAAGGGTGGGGCCTACGACATCTATTCGACCGAATGGAACCGCCTCGGCGACCTCGCCGAAACCGGCGGCATCGCCAAGCTCGATGACTTTGTCGCGCAGCACAAGCCCGAATGGGACGATCCCGTCAGCGGTTATGTCAACGGCGCCAAGGGCGTGTCGCTGCTCAACAAATACCGCGGCTCCAACTATGGCGTATCGCTGGATGGCGACTTCCAGACCTGGGTCTACCGCACCGATTTGTTCGGCGACGAAGCCGAGAAGAAGGCCTTCAAGGACAAATACGGCTACGATCTGGCGCCGCCGAAGACCTGGAAGCAGCATGGCGACATCGCCGCCTTCTTCCAGCGACCGGACAAGGGCCTGTTCGGCTCGACCGACCTGCGCAACCAGGGTTGGGGCTATACCAATTGGTACCAGCGCTATGTCTCGATGGCTTCGCCCAACCAATTCCTGTTTGGCGATGACGGCAAGCCGATGATCAATTCCGAGCAAGGCATCGCCGCCACCAACGAATATGTCGCTTCGCTCGCACATCATTCGCCGGATGCGATCTCCTGGGGCTGGCCGGAGCAATACGGCAACTTCGCCAAGGGTGGTGCGGCGATGACCTGCGCCTTCTCCAACCTGCCGAAATTCCTCGACAATGCCGGCAACAAGGATTCGGCCGTCACCGGCAAGATCGGCTCGATGCTGCCGCCAGGCCGCGAGATCGACGGCAAGCTGATCAGCCGTTCCGTGCTGTGGTTCTCGCTGACCGGCATGGTTTCGTCGCAGTCGAAGAACCAGGAGGTTGCCTATCTCCTGCTGCAATGGCTGGGCTCGGCCCGTATCTACGCCTGGATGAGTGCCAATCCCGGCGGTTATCTGGACCCGTTCCGGCTTTCGGACTTCTCCGATCCGCTGGTGCGCCAGACCTATCATGCCTACCACATGGACGTCGTGCGCGAGACGGTGGCGCGCACCGTGCCGACCATCAACTATCCCGGCGCGACAGCCTTCCACAATGCGCTCGACGAGAACCTCATGGCGGCGCTGACCAAGGCCAAGACATCCGAGCAGGCGATGGCCGATACCGAGGCGGAGTGGAAGAAGATCGTGCGGCGCACCGGCGAGGACAAACTGCTCGAAGCCATCAAGACCAACAAGGAGGCCTGGCCGACAGTTCTCGACCCGATCGTCTGATCCATCTCCCTGGATCACATCGAAGGAGGGGAGGAGCCTGCTTTTCCCCTCCGCCCACAGCGCCACCAGCAAAGCCGCCAGATGAAGCGTTCCGTTCCTTTCCTGATATTCCGCTATGCCGCGATCTTCGCGGCCATGGCGGTGACGCTGGTGCCGATCCTGTGGATGGTATCGATGGCGTTCAAGCCGATCGCCGAATGGTCGGCGACCGGCGCCGACCTGACCTGGTGGCCGAAGAACCCGACGCTCAGCAATTTTCGTTTCGTCTTCGGCGAGTCGACCAACAATTTGATCGTCGCGCTCGACCGTACCGCGCTGAAGCCGATCCTCGCATCGCTGCTGTCGGCGGTTTTCGGCACGGTGATCGCCATGTCGGCGGGCACTGCCGCGGCTTATGGGCTGTCGCGTTTCGGCTCCGGCCAGAACCTGCCGCTGGCGCTGATCCAACTCAGGATCTTTCCGCCGATGGCGGTCATGATCCCGGTGATGATCATGTGGGCTTTCCTCAACTTCACCGATAGCTGGTGGGGGTTGGCGCTGATCTACGGCATCGTCACCTTGCCGTTCGCCTTCTGGCTGATGAAGACCTTCTTCGACGACATGCCGCGCGAGATCGAGGAGGCGGCGCTTGTCGAAGGCTGTTCGCGGCTGCGCGTCTTCACGCGCATCACGCTGCCGATGATGCGCGCGCCGCTGGCCAGTGCCGCGCTCTTCGTCTTCATCCTCAACTGGTCGGACTATCTGATCGCGCTGCTTCTGACGACGCGCGAATGGGTGACCATCCCGGTCTACATGGCCTCTCTTTCTTCCTCGATGACCGGGCAGCTCTATGGCGCCAAGGCAGCGCTTGGCCTGATCGCGGCCGTGCCGCCGGTCATCATGGGCATCGCCATCCAACGCCATCTGGTGCGCGGGTTGACATTCGGGGCGCTCAAGCAATGAGCGCGGTGACTGTCATGACTTCCAAGGATGAGGTGAAAGCCGTCGGAGCAAAGCCGGTTTCGCGCGATGAGGGCGCAAGGCTGGGTTTCCGGCTGACATTACCTGCGCAGATCCTGGTGCTGTTCATCTCGGCCTTCCCGCTGTTGATGCAGCTCTACATCAGCGTCACCGACTGGTCGCCCCTGTCGGGCACCGGCTGGTGGAACGCCTGGTCGATGTGGAACAGCTTTGCCAACTACACCGATCTCGCCGCCGACGCGCGCTTCTGGAGCGCGCTGAAGCGTACGGCCATCGTCATGATCGTCTGCGTGCCGGCGGAATTCCTGCTCGGGCTGGCGCTGGCGACACTGTTTGCCGACGATTTCCCGGGCAAGCGCGTCTTCTATTCGATCCTGCTGATGCCGATGATGGTGGTGCCTGCCGTGGCCGGCTACATGTTCTTCATGCTGTTCCAGTCGGGCGGCCCGGTGAACGACATCTTGTCGGCGCTCACCGGATCTCTCGTCACCATCGCCTGGCTGTCGGATCCGACTCTGGCGCTGATTGCGGTGATGGTCGCCGACATCTGGCAATGGACGCCGCTGATGTTCCTTATCCTGCTTGCCGGCCTGGTCGGCGTGCCGGAGGACCAGATCAAGGCGGCGACGCTGCTCGGCGCCAATCCGTGGCAGCGCTTCGTCACCATCGTGCTGCCGAAGATGAAGACGATCATCATCATCGCGTTGGCGATCCGGGTGATCGAGAACTTCAAGATCTTCGACACGCTCTACATCATGACCGGCGGCGGTCCAGGCGTCGCTACCGAAACCATCTCGGTCTACATCTACAAGCTCACCACGCAGGACCTGATCTGGGGCTATGTGGCGGCGATCGCGCTGGCCATTTTGGTCGTGCTGTCGATCGTCGCAGTGTTTGCCATGAAGCGCATGGCGCGTGCACGCGAGGTACCGGCATGAGCGCCATCCACCTGCAAAACCTGGTCAAGAAATTCGGCGACTTCACCGCGCTGAAGACCATGGACCTGGCAATATCAGATGGCGAGTTCATGGCGCTGCTCGGCCCGTCGGGCTGCGGCAAGTCGACGACGATGAACATGATCGCCGGCATGGAAGAACCGACCGGCGGCAAGATCCTGTTTGGCGAGCGCGACATGGCCGGCGTGCCGATGGGCCGGCGTGGCGTCGGCTTCGTGTTCCAGAACTACGCCATCTTCACGCATATGACGGTGCGCCAGAACCTTGCCTATGGACCAAAAATGCGAGGGGCTGCCAAAGCCGAGATCGATCGCCGTGTCGGCGCCATCGCCGAGATGCTGCAGCTTTCGCCGCTGCTCGACCGCAAGGCCGACAGGCTGTCGGTCAATATATTGCAACGGGTGGCGATCGGCCGCTCGGCGATCATGGAGCCGGCGATCTTCCTGCTCGACGAGCCGCTCTCCAATGTCGACGCCGCTTTCCGGGCCGTCATGCGCACCGAACTGAAGCAGCTGCAGCGGCAGTTCCGCCAGACCATGGTGTATGTCACCCACGATCAGCTCGAGGCGATGACCATGGCCGACCGCATCGCGGTCATGGATCATGGGGTTTTGCAGCAGGTCGGCACGCCGCTCGAGGTCTACAACGATCCAGCCAATGTCTTCGTCGCCCGCTTTATCGGTGCGCCGGGCATGAATCTGCTCAAGGGCAGGCCGGCGGAGAGCGACCGCGGACTGGTCGTCGATCTCGGACCGTTGGGCGTCACGCCGCCGCTGCCGGGCGAACTCGCAGCGGCCATGCGTGGTGCACGCGGCGAGGTGCTTTACGGATTCCGGCCTGAACAGGCGACGTTGGTGCAGAATGGGCAGGGCCTCGCAATGCCGGTGACCTTTGTCGAACGGATCGGTGCGCGCACCATCGTTCATCTCGGCCAGGGCGAGGCGGCTGTGAAAACGGTGTTCGACAATGATGTCGGGCTGGCTATCGGCGACACCGCTGTCATCGCTCCCACTACGTCGTCGGTGCGCGTCTTCGACGCCGCTACCGGCCTTGCGATGAAGGCAGGTTGAGATGGCCGATATCGTCTTCCGTAATGTGACCAAACGCTACGGCAATACACTCGCCGTCGACGACGCCTCGTTCACCGTCAACGACAATGAGTTCTTCTGCTTCTTCGGTCCGCCGCTGTCGGGCAAGTCGACCATCCTGCGCCTGGTGCTCGGGTTGGAGACACCTGACACCGGCGAAATCCTGATCGGAGGCAGGCCGGTCAACGCGATGTCGCCGGCCGAGCGCAACGTGGCTATGGTGTTCCAGAACCTGGCGCTGTTCCCGCATATGAGCGGGCTCGAAAATGTCCGCTTTCCCCTGGTCGAACGCCGGGTCGCCGAGGCCGAGATCAAGCGGCGGGTCACCGACGTCGCGGCGAAGCTACATATCGGCCATATCC
>NZ_RZPF01000550.1:0-4530 GCF_004022735.1 Mesorhizobium sp. M7A.F.Ca.AU.001.01.1.1 | reverse complement strand
ACCCGCGTGTTCGGCATCCTCAACGGCACCTGTAACTACATCCTGACCCGCATGGAGGCCGAGGGCATCTCGTTCGATGCTTGCCTGAAGGACGCGCAGCGGCTGGGCTATGCCGAGGCTGATCCGACCTTCGACATCGAGGGCCACGACACGGCGCACAAGCTGTCGATCCTGACCAGCCTTGCCTTTGGCACCAGGATCGCCGCCAACGACATCTACATGGAAGGCATTTCCAACATCACCCAAGCCGACATCCGCGCGGCCGCCGATCTCGGCTACCGGATCAAGCTGCTGGGTGTCGCCCAGCGCACCGAGAGCGGTATCGAGCAGCGCGTGCATCCGACGATGGTGCCGACCGCATCGGTCATCGCGCAGGTGCATGGCGTCACCAATGCGGTGGCGATCGAAACCGACATTCTGGGCGAGCTGCTGCTGTCCGGCCCCGGTGCGGGCGGCAACGCCACCGCATCGGCCGTCATCGGCGACATCGCCGACATCGCCAAGAGCCGGCCAGGCTTCCAGCATGGTCCGGTCTTCGGCCGGCCGGCCAAGGAGCTGAAACCCTACAAGAAGGCGCAGATGCGCAGCCATGCCGGCGGTTATTTCATCCGGCTGACCGTGCACGACCGCATCGGCGTGTTCGCGGCAATCGCCAAGCGCATGGCCGACAATGACATCTCGCTGGAATCGATCGTCCAGCACGCAGTCAACGGCGAGGCGGCGGCACAGAAGACGGTGATCCTTGTCACCCACGAGACGACGGAGGCCGCCGTTCGCAAGGCGGTAGACGGCATCACCAAGGACGGACATCTGACCGACAAACCGCAGGTCATCCGCATCGAACGGGCAGGGTAGCTTTGTCCGACAGTCGCGCGGGACAAGAATTCCGCAGGCATTGAGGTCCGGTCTGGAGGCAGGCAGCTGCCACAGACCGGAACGAATTCGCGTCGACGCCGTTCTCTTGGTCACCAACCAGAGGAACCGCTTCATGGCTGACACCAACAAATCCGACACCCCCGATATCGACGACATCCAGAAGACGTTGGAAAAGCAGATTGCCGAACTGCGCAAGGAGATCACCAAGATCAACAAGAGCATTTCGGCGCGGGGCGCGGAGATGCTCGATGACGCCAGCGAACAGGCGTCCGAGTTGTACGACACCGCGGCGAACCGCGCTTCGCGTACGGCGCAACAACTGCGCAGCCAAGCCCAGGCTGTTTCGGAAGTCGCGCGCGAGAATCCTGGTACGACGACAGCTTTGGTCGGCGTGATCGGCCTGCTCGGCTTTCTGGCCGGCTTCGCCATTGCTCAATCGACGAACGATACCTCCCGCCGCTGGTATTGACCGCAGCGCAATAGGGCCGGGCTTCCGGCCTTTTCTGTTGTTTTCAGCAAATCACTTTTAAGGAGGACACCATGGCTTCGTCAGCGTTGATCGGCATCCTGATCACATTCCTCGTCATCATCCTCGTTCTCTATCTGGTTCAACGCCTGCCGCTCGATGGCCGGATGAGACAAATAGTTCAGGTCATCGTCATCATCATCGGCATCATTTCGCTGCTCAAATACCTCGCGGTTTTTTAGGCCGCGAAGGCCGCCATTCTCACCGTTTTAAGACTGGCCCGGCGCGTGGCGATCGGGCCGGTCGTGTTTCAAGACGTAGTTTAATCGATTGATATTGTTGGATATTCGATAATATTCGTGGCAGGTCTTGCCGTTGTCATGCTCGTTTGACAAAACAGGCCCGCCTCCGGCGGGAGGCCGCATTGCCAACGAGGAAATCACCAGATGAATGTGGCCCAGAACATCGTCGCCGGCCTTGACCGGATACTCACCATGGAACTGGTGCGCGTCACCGAACGGGCCGCCGTCGCGGCCGCCAGGCTGCGTGGGCGCGGCGACGAAAAGGCGGCCGACCAGGTCGCCGTGGATGCCATGCGCCAGGAACTCAACCGGCTTTCCATCAGGGGCACGGTGGTGATCGGCGAGGGCGAGCGCGATGAAGCGCCGATGCTCTATATCGGCGAAGAAGTCGGCTCCGGCAAAGGTCCGGCGGTCGATATCGCGCTCGATCCGCTCGAAGGCACGACGATCTGCGCCAAGAACCTGCCCAATGCGCTCGCCGTCATCGCCATCGCCGAAAAGGGCAGCCTGCTGTTTGCGCCCGATGTCTACATGGACAAGATCGCCATCGGTCCGGGCTATGCGGACGGCGTCATCGATATCGATGCCTCACCGGCCGAAAACATCGCCAGCCTCGCCCGCGCCAAGGGCGTGGCTATTTCGGACATCACCACCTGTATCCTCGACCGGCCACGTCATGCCAAGCTGATCGATGCCGTGCGCGCCACGGGTGCCGCGATCCGGCTGATCGGCGACGGCGATGTCGCCGGCGTCATCCACACCACGGATCCGGAAGAAACCGGCATCGATATCTATCTCGGCACTGGCGGAGCACCCGAGGGCGTGCTGGCCGCCGCCGCGCTGCGCTGCACCGGCGGCCAGATGCAGGGCAGGCTGATCCTCGACACACCGGAAAAGGTTGCTCGCGCGGCAAAGATGGGTATTTCCAATCCGAAACGGGTCTATCGGACGGAGGACATGGCGCGCGGCGATGTGCTGTTTGCGGCCACCGGTGTCACCGACGGCAACATGCTGGCTGGCGTCAAGTTCGGCCACAATTACATCACCACCCACACGATCGTGCTGCGCTCGTCGTCGCGGACGGTGCGCGAGATCAAGGCACGCCATCAGGACCTGGATAAGTTCTGACGCTTGCTTGCGAAGCCACCTTGCAATTGTTAGCCATTCGGGCGCACCCGATATTGGCTGCAAGGATTTGACGATGAAACCGTTCGACTGGCACGCGGATCCGATCTCGCGCGCCACCGCCATCACGCAGTCTTATCGCAACACCCAGAATGTGCGTCGCTTTCTCATCCGGGAATGCAGCTACGCATTCAGCTTCGACCGGCCTTTCATGGCCTGGCTCAAGGACGGTGTGGAAACGACGATGGGCGATGCGGCCGACGAATGGCTTCGGCGCCAGGCTGAAAAGCGGAAAGCGCAGTTTTCTTGACACTTCCCGGACGGCGCACACCGTGAATCGCTTGGCTTTGCCTGCCTTTGGCCTATAGAGCGTCGCATGAACGTGACACGATTTAAATCGTTGCCAATGCAGGTCGTCGCCCCAAAACCGCTGCGCACTTTTGGGCGACATGCACTATCGTGCGGCCAACGATGAGTTGGCAAAGCGTATGACCGGCGAAAAGCGCCTCTTCCTCGATGTCAGGCAGTCGGTATCAGGGGTTTCCTGGGAGCACCGGCTGACCGAGCGGCAGGACATGATCGCGCTCGCCATCGCGCAAGGCTACGGGGTACCCGATATCGTAGCACGGGTGCTTGCCGGCCGCGGCGTCACCGCCGAGCAGACCGAGCGGTTTCTCGATCCGACGATCCGCGATCTTCTGCCGGATCCGGCATCGCTGACCGACATGCACAGGGCGGCGGCCCGGATCGCCGCCGCGGTGATGGCCAGGGAAAAGGTGGCGATCTTCGGCGACTATGATGTCGACGGCGCCGCCTCGTCGGCCTTGCTGAAGCGGTTCCTCACGCATTTCTCGGTGCCGTCGGAAATCTACATCCCGGATCGTATTTTCGAGGGCTATGGCCCCAACCCCGACGCCATGCGCGAACTTGTTTCGCGTGGCGCGACACTGATCGTCACCGTCGATTGCGGCACCAACAGCGCCGCTTCCATCGATGCCGCCAATGAGGCCGGGGCCGATGTCGTGGTGCTCGACCACCACCAGGTCGGCGGTGCCTTGCCGGCGGCAATCGCTGTCGTCAATCCCAATCGCGACGACGACCTTTCCGGGCAGGGCCATCTCTGTGCCGCCGGCGTGGTCTTCCTCGCCCTTGTGCAGACGGCCAGGATCCTGCGTAGCCGCATGGCCGATGCTACGCCGCCGGACCTGCTTTCGCTGCTCGATATCGTGGCATTGGCCACCGTTTGTGACGTGGTGCCGCTGACCGGCGTCAACCGTGCCTTCGTGGTCAAGGGGCTGCAGATGGCGCGCCAGCAGAAGAACGAAGGGCTCGCGGCACTGGCACGGGTGTCGCGCATCGGCGAGCCGATCAGCACCTTCCATCTGGCCTATCTGATCGGCCCGCGCATCAATGCCGGCGGACGCATCGGCGATGCCGCACTTGGCAGCCGGTTGCTTGCGACCGACGACCCGGTCGAGGCGCGCACCATTGCCGAGACGCTCGACCGGCTCAACCAGGAACGGCAGCTGATGGAGCAGGAGATGCTCGCGGCGGCGCGCGCCGAGGCCGATGCGGAGCTCGCCGGCGGCAATGGCCCGGCTATCGTCGTCACCGCCAGCAACAGCTGGCATCCGGGCATCGTCGGTTTGCTCGCCTCACGGCTGAAGGATCATGCCCGCCGGCCCGCCTTCGCCATCGCCTTCAACGCCAACGGCATCGGCACCGGCTCGGGCCGCTCGGTCTCGGGTTTCGACCTCGGCC